>JAPOKD010000917.1 GCA_029977825.1 Planctomycetota bacterium
GTTGCTGCAATTGTCTCGGCATTGATCGTCCTGGCATTGTCACCCCTTTTGACACGATGGATGCACGAAGATCATGAAACCATCACTGCAGAAGAAGGCGAATTGCAAGCTGAGGCTTAGTCAAATCATATCACCTGTATTAGAACCACTTCCAAGTGCGATCTGATTTCGGATGATTCTTCTCCCATGCTCAATTGACAATTGAGCATAGGGAAACTTGGCAAACAGGCATTCGTAATTGTTAGTTGCAACGGAGAGCAGAGCCTGCTTCCGTGGAATTACCTAACATTTATCAATCTGCCATGCTTCCAGCCACTTGGAAAATGTCTTTCCGATGTTGCTTGAAAGGGTCGGTGAAGGCCCTAACAAGATCCTTCATCTCGATCAGATCACCATCTGCCTGAATCCCGGGCATAAGCTTCGACGTCTTGCAGCAGACCTCCAAAATGCTTGCTTTTCATGGCTTGAAAATCAGCGCTGTTTCATCCGCGCCATTCCTGTAGGCTGGAAGGTCGATACGCAACCACGCTTTCCGCGTCACAAGCCAGGAGACGTTCCACCATGCTCTTCACAGCCAAGCCTAACGTGACTGTTGGCGAAAAATCGAGAATCGAGTTTTACCTGCAGCAACTTGCAGAGTGCATTGGCTTTGATCGCTTTCTACTACCTGTGCTCAGTCGTCAGCAACTGATGGGGCTCGTTGAGGAAGACCAACGTACCCCCGAGCAGATCGTCGGTATTCTTGGGGAACACCTGAACCATGATGTGGGTGAAATAAGGGTTCAACTGGATCCGCAGCAGGCCGCCGACTGCAGTGGCGGCGGCTGAGGCGGCGGCTCATGTGCTGGACTCGGCGGTCTGCCGGGCAACTACGATCCGAAACAACGACTCATTAACCTCAACACATCGCTCGAGGACGATCCCCAACTTGCCGTCGCAACACTGATTCACGGGGTTGTAAACGACATGTTGTATCAAAGTACTTTTACTCAGCCTCATTTTCCTGAACTCGTGGAACTGGCTGTCATCGGTACTGGACTGGGTGTCCTACGCAGTAATCTCGTTTTCGTCAAGAAAGTGGCTGCATTTTGGGACTCCACGCATTGGCAGATTTCTCCGCCTCCTTTTCTGAATATTCAATCGCTTGCCTACACGAACGCGATTGCCGCCTGGTCTCGCAGCGAGACCACACCTGAGTGGTTGAATGATCTGAATCCCGAGGTGAAACGTCCCATGAAACGTTCACTGAAGTATCTGTTCAAGACCGGTGATACGTTTTTCCATCCACAAGAAGGCGAAAAACGGCTTGGCCTGTCTAACCAGGATTGGTGGGAATTGACGCAACATCAATCAGCGTCTACCCAAGTTATCGCAATACGTCATCTGAACACAGATCAGGAACTCACACAGCATCAAGAGTCTGTCTTACTGGACAAGCTTCAATCTTCAGAGCGTGCAACCACGCTCAATGCAATTACGACAACCGAGCGGCTGTCATCGCGTCAGGACAATGAAATCAGTGATTCACTCACGGGACAAATGCGAACCCTGATACATCACCGCGATGACGAAATCCGTGCCAAAGCCATGTGCGCCTTGACCACGGTCAACCGGATCGACAGTTCGGCCATTGACGCAGCGGCCACCATGATCGAAGACGATATCCGTCACGTTGTGTTCGCTGGAGTGTATGCACTCACGACAGTCGAACAGCTACCTGATTACATTTCACCCTCTTTCGATCGCAGCTTCGTCAAAGCTTTGAAATCATGCGACTACGAATTTGTTGGACTCTTCGCAAAAGGGTATGATCGATGGCACGATGACCCGAAGCAGCATCTAGAACAACTTCTATCGGACAGTCCTGAATTTCTACCGATCGCCATGGACGCGTTGGATCAAACTCCACAGCAAGTTGTCAATATCGGGTAAATCAGGTTTGCTGTTCAATCCTGCATCCCCTGGCATGGCAGGCCTTTTCAATCCAGATTTCCGATATCCTTCATGATCCGATTTTTGTTGGTATTGTTGGTGGCGCTGGCAGCTTCCAACGGTCTTGGCCAATCCGTTGGCAACGCACAGCTATCTCACAACATGCCGTTACCAGGTGATCACACGTCACTGTGGTGGCGTGATGGCTTTCCCGGCACCGTTGACGGATCCGACTGGCGTCGATGCATTCGAACGGGTCACTACTGGTTCATGCTCGATACTGACACAATGCAAGTGCCCCGGATCGGCACTGTAAACATACCAGTGGGACAACTATCCGGAGCCGAGCTTCAACTTTTGATCACAGCGAATGGCAGGTCGTACCAGTGTGCAAAGGGCGGACCATGGACACGATTTACCGGGCCACGATTGATTGAATCAGGACGTTTCTTGCAGCGTGCTGACGTTACTGATCTCGAATTTACCGACACTAACGGTGACAAACTCAATGTTGAGGCGAGATTCGAGACTGTGGCATGGCCCGACCGTTTGGGTTTGATACTTGCAGCCAGACCAGGTTTGCTGCCCATAGCATCCAATGAAGCAGCCTTTGGTCGCATTGGAGGTGGCTACGGATTCGACGGATCAAACCTCCTGCAGTTTGATGCTGAAGAATCCCAAACACCCGAAA
>JAPOKD010000491.1 GCA_029977825.1 Planctomycetota bacterium
CATTAGGTCTTGTGTGGGGACTCACTTGGGAAGAGTACCGAACCGCGTTGATGATCCTCAGCGGCTGCAATCGACTCATGCCGTCGTTTCCATTGACCATGAGGCACTGGCTGCTGCGAGTGTGTGATCGAAGCTCGAGAGAAGACACACCTTGAAAGGTCGTCACGGCGGTAACCCTTTAAACCAGACCGTCTGTCAGGACAACTGTGACCGAAACATCCAATCAACTTTTTTAAAAAGGATGAGAACCGATGAGCCATCAAAATGTTTTTTCAGCTGAAATGACCTCTGCCATTTCATCGGTTTGGGGTCGTCTCACCAAAACACCGATTGTCCGTGGTGAGGGATCATGGGTGTACGACATCGAGGGTCGTTCCTACCTTGACTTCACGAGCGGCATTGGGGTTACAGCTACAGGGCACTGTCATCCAAAAGTTGTGCGAGCTGTCCAACAGCAAGCTTCCCAACTTTTGTTTGGGCAAATGAACTGCATGTTGCCTGAGAAAACGGTTGAGTACTCGCATGCCATTCGTGACGTGACTCCACATTCCATTGACACGTTCTTCTTTTCCAACAGTGGATCAGAGGCTGTCGAGGGAGCGATCAAGCTGGCAAAGGTCTCTACGGGGCGTCCTAATGTGATTGCATTTCAAGGTGGATTCCACGGTCGTACGGCAATGACCATGGCTCTGACGAGTAGCAAAGGTATCTATCGTGAGGGATACCAGCCTTTACCCGCAGGTGTGTTCTTTTCGTCTTTCCCAAATGCATTTCGCGATCAATGCGATCCCGATCTGGCAGTCAGGAATGCGTTAGCAGACTTGGAGCTTCTGTTGAAAACACAAACGATGCCTTCCGAAACTGCAGCCATGCTGATTGAACCTGTGCTTGGCGAGGGGGGCTACCTGCCAGTACCCAAAGCTTTCCTTCAGGGTTTGCGGGAAGTCTGTGACCGCACAGGAATTCTGTTAATCGTGGATGAAATTCAATCGGGCTTTGCCCGGAGTGGCCACATGTGGGCTCATGAAGCGAGTGAAGTACGACCTGATATCCTTGTCATGGCAAAGGGTATTGCCAGTGGTTTACCGATGTCAGCCATCGGTGCCTCGAGCGACCTGATGTCCAAGTGGCAACCTGGTTCGCATGGCGGCACTTATGGTGGCGGATCACCGCTGGCCATGGCTGCCGGCTTAGCAACTCTGCAAGTGATTCAGGAAGAAAAACTGATTGAGAATGCGAATCGCGAGGGAGAATACCTTTCGAATCGACTGCGTGATTCCCTGTCCCGATTACCACACCGAACGGATGTGCGGGGACCAGGACTCATGGTGGGTGTCGAATTGATCGGTGAGCATGGACCTGATAGGGAACTGGTTACCAATCTGCAACATGAATGCCTCAACCGGGGATTGATGCTGCTGACCTGCGGTATCGGGGGAAATGTGATCCGTTGGATTCCGCCTGTAAACGTCAGTCGCAGCGAGATTGATGAAGCGATGGATATCTTTGATCTTAGCCTGAGTTCGGTCATGGAAAAGCGGGAAGCCGTTGCGTTGACACCCTGATTTTTCAAATCGCTGAAAGAGGTCAGCGACATGAACTTCAGGCATCACAAGAGATGCGCCTTGGCGATTTGCATCGCCAAGGCGTTACTCTTTTCTCGACGTTCTCGAGACTTTTCCCGGATAACCACGCACTGATGAAGTAACAACATCACCGAAGTGAAATGAAACATATTGCTTCTTGATAGACAAGGTAGCGAGAAACGCATCGCTGCTGGGAAAAGCAGTAATACAGGACCAATGCAGAGCAAGTTTCTGATACGTCACACATCAGAGACGCCTGGCATGCATCAGGTTCCGACAGCGTTCAAAGCTCAGACGAAGAATTCAGATGGCTTGACATCACTGGAATCAGCGACGACGACTGGAAAGCGAGGCAAGCATGTCAGCAAGCTTGTGTTTCCCCCGTTTCAACAAACCCTCGACAGCGCCCTGCGTGACTGCCAAGCGACCTGCAATTGAGTTCTGCGAGCGATTCTCCAGAAACCGCATTTTCAGTGCTTCGCGTTGATTCTCTGGCAAGTCTTCCAATGCTTTATGAACTGCTTGCGCTTTTTCTTTTCGTACCGCACGTACACTGGGCGAGGTAACCTTACCCGGAACAGCCTCGATAAAATCAACACCTGATTGCTCGGAAGCGCCTTCGACCTTTTTAAGATCACCTCCTCTTTTCTTGCGTTCAAATCGCCGAATCGCATCCAACAGACGATTGTCGGCGATTCGGTAACACCAAGAGTAAAACGAAGCCCCGGCTTGGGGAGAAAATGAAGACAAATCTCGGTGAATGTCAAACAGAACCTCTTGCAGCACATCATCTGCGCTAAAGCTACCCCGATGCTTCTGGGGCATTTTGTCCTCAATGTGCCGTTCCAACCGGTCTGCAAGATGGAGCAGCAATTCGCGAGAAGCCTGCTCGTCACCTGACTGAGCAAGCTTCAACAGCCCCATATGTTCCGGCGTTTCATGCTCGACTGCATCACGCTCTGATGTTTCATGTTCGGGCGTTTCATTGGTCATGGCGATCACCGCAAGTATCAGAAAGAGACTGGCAACAGTATACCTGCAATCAGATTAAGCCAAGTGCTCGTAAGCGAATTCAAATCCTGCCAGCGAGAACGACTCATTACCCGCCCCGTGTAAATCACTCACGCAATCCAACGCCATCAAAATAACAATGCAAAGCGGGAACTGATCTGGATTCAGGCTGATTACTGTCCACATCACTTTACCGGAGTTTATGTTTTGCGACCTTCATCAGGATGCTTAGATCCAAGGGGATGCAGGAAACTTCTCCTGTGGTGGTACAGCAACACCACGCTGCAGTCGGGTCAATCACAATGGAATCGATGGCAGTAGTATGAAGATTCCAGTCGATTGGTGATGAAAGGATGAAAGCATCGCCCATGATTCTCCAACATCGAACAATGCCGCTTTCATGGCCTGAAACCAGCCATTTGCCATCAGGCGAGAACTCCAACCGGGTCGCTGGATCACTTGTTCCGCGTTGTGCAGGATTTGGCAGAATTGCCCCGGTAGAAACCTGCCATGTATCAAAGCCCTCCCGATTGCTGCGAACCAGCCATTGATTGTCAGGACTGATAGCCATGACTGCTTGGGCACCGCCAGACAGACCATCACGTCTGGGGTTTTGAAGTTTGATTGGCTCATCATCATCGGGTTGTTCGGGGTGAACGAAACCCCAACCAGCTCTATCCGCATCAACTTTGTCTTCGCTTCGTGCAAATTTACCCAAGGCGACAGAAACACGCCGAGAACCGACTCTCCCAGTCGGTGGCGGCGTACTCACCATCGCCCACCATTGCTCCTTCTGGCTCGGCAGTAATGTCATCGGATTCCCATCGATTCCCATCTGAATGTAGCCAGCTTTCGTGTAGCCACCGTCATCGGTTTGACGCAACAAAAAGACATTACCATCATCGTTTGGGAAAACTGTTTCACGTTGGCTGTTGATAAGCTTGCGTTTTTCCGGAGCAAGCGGCGAAAGGTTGATTTTCTCTTCTTTACGAGTGGCAGGATTCCAGATCCTCAAGACCCTCCCAACTCCAACGGCAGCCATACAATGACCACTTCCGACGAAGCTCAGTTCTGAAGTGGGATCGACTTCGTTGATTACCCACGGTGTCTTACGGAGATTTTCCAGGTTGTAAAAATAAACACGTGACTTTTGCTGCAAGCATAGCCACTGCTCATCCGAACTGATGAAAGCCTTTTCTGCTTTGATTGGCAGTTTTCTGAAGAGCCTCGTATTCAGGCTCTTCACTTGATAAACACTGACATCACGCTTCCTGTCTATCGTTACGAGCCAAGAACCTGCGATGCAAAACTGATCTACATCTTGCATTGAAAGCGTCAGTCCTGCTTTTTCCCAGGCATCCCACCTACCGACGTTCGGTGGGTTCGGAATTTCGGGATACACGCTGAACCCCCATGCTTCGTCCAGCATCGCAACACCTTTCCCATCACTGGTGAACTGAACTCGAGGGGAATCCTTTGAAGTCGACCAGGACTTCTGTTTCCAAAATAGGTCAATATCCGATTCACGCAGCTTCCAATATGAAAACTTCCCAGCCTGATCCATGAAGATTAGCGTACCGCTACTGGAACTACTGTGAATCGATACAATCTTCTCCCTCGATGATGCCAGAATCTTTCCATCAACAGGTACTTTTTCTGCAGACAGTTTCCCCGTTGCTCCCGCTGTGTGTTCAGGCGCGGGACTTCGCAACTGGACTTCTGTTCCAAATGCAATCGCAAGGCTCCGGCGGGCACCGAGCCAGCAAAATGCTCCAACCTCGGCCTCCCCCTTGGAAAACTGATTTCGAAGAATCGCATCGCCATTTTCAATGCGATAATGGAACACAGAATGGCTGCTGGCTACCGCTATATCACGGCCACCTGCATAGGTTCGAATGCCCCGCCCGGGATCTCCAGACAACGTGATTCCTTCAGTCTGCTCTGTTTGCCTTGCCAGATCCATGAAATACCAACGCTGTCCAGCAGATGTCCTTGCACTCGCACACAACCACTCACCTTCCTGATTAATAAAACAGGCTTCAACGTCCTCAACTTCCGGTAAATTCATGCTCCAATACTGTCGCTCAACATCAATCGAACCTGCTTCCCAACTTTCAATCACCAACTCGCGATTTTTCTCGTCCCAGTAACAAACACGATTCACGACAGAATCTGTTTTATGGGTTGCACTCACTGGCTCCAGTGGGATCAAGCGGCAATGAGATTCGGCAACCCGCCTCTGCTTTATTTGATGATTATCCAAGTTGAACACCACGTGCACAACGCATGGTTCATCGACCATACGCATCATGAATTCTCCTTCTCCAGCCAACGGAAAAAAGTCCTTCACTGGCCCATCAATCGGCAGATCGAATTTGTGCGTGGC
>JAPOKD010000655.1 GCA_029977825.1 Planctomycetota bacterium
TCGTTTCTTTAGAACACAGGCAATGCCACGTCGCTTAGGCGGGGCCCGTTAGATGTGGGTGAGTCTTTTGCTGGCATGCCGTCTTTTCTAACTCTTACTCGTTCTTGAGGCAATGAAATGAAATCGCTTGTCAATCTTAAACTGGTGGTCTGTGTATTTGTCCTGGGGTCATGCTCGATCGCAAAAGCCGAGGATTCTTCAGGCAGTGACTGGGCATGGAAGCTCGAAAAACGCATCTGGACGTTGGATGAGCTCGAGGAACTGCGGGGTATCGGTGTTGCCATTTGGCGGATGCCAGACCCCGATGATGATTATTTGCTAAGCGATCGGGCGTTTCGTTCCCCGGGATCGAACCTAACCGGACAGGAGTTGAGCTGGTTGCTGGGACTACCCAGCGGTTCTTCGTATTACGATGATGTCTCATTGATTCCCTACTTTTGGTGATCAGCGAAGTTGAGTCCTCGCTGTGCATCGCCTTCAGGGCCTTGAGCGGGCGCAATGTCTGGAAAGGACTTTCGCCCTGTGTCAGGAACGTCACGCAGTGGATCAGATCATTGCTAAACTGCGTGAAACCGGCAAAGCGAAAGTGACTTCACTGGCACTTAATTGATGTTCGGGAGAGCTACGAGTTAAGCCAGTGATGGCACGCGCAGTTCGGTTCGCCGAATCCTGGAATTCGCTGCGTTTGCAGCATTCCCACGCTTAGATTGTTTAGATCGCTGGGAGCGTTAGTTGGTGGTGTATCTGCAAACACACCGTTAGCCGTCAGCTCTTCTGTATACTCGTGCGGTGAACGAAAACCTTAACAATCGGAGCATGTGAATCAATGAGTGACAGTGACAACCTGCATCCCGAGAGTCTTCCCGAAGCCTCCGGCTGGCCGATTCATCCAGCGATGGTGACAAGTGCAACGGAACTGCATGGTTTCCGGATTGTGCGCAGCTACGGAGTTGTCCAAGGCCTTGTTGTTCGTTCGCCGGGGATTGGCGGAGGAATTAACGCGGCCTTTCAGGCATTTGAGTAGGGGCAACGTCAAGGCGTTGCAGCACGTGTGCGAGAAGGCTCGGCAAGATGCGTTCTTGATGATGATGCAGGATGCCGTCAGGTACCCTGCGAATGGTATCGTGGGATTTCGGTACGACACGACAGAGATGGGAGATGGGCTGACTGAGGTGCTTGCCTATGGTACCGCTGTCTTTACTGAGGCCTCGTGACCGTAAGAGTTTCACCAGCTCGTGATCCCACGGAGTCGCGGCTTGCGATCGCCTGAATTTGATTTTGGGCTTTGATGTCGCCGTGATATTTTTCGGTTGGGAATAATGATTATGATGTCCAGCTTTCACTCATCTGCGTTCAATGGACCCAGAGGCAAAGACTAATTGCCCACGATGATGGATCTTGCTGATGCATTGAGGTGCAGAAAGGCAAGAGATGTTCTTTAAAGCGATGAAAAGGAACAGTTGGTGATCTCCCGCAAAATTCCTCGGCGTCATTGCGTCATTGCCCGGGTTGCCAACGCCGATTGCTTATTCACTGATCAGAACGCTGCAGTTCAGTTCTTACTGTTAGTGCGTATCAAAGCCGCCATGCTGACTCATGTCAGCAATTGATTTTCCGTGTCAGGCCGCCAAGGTGCATGGAAATGTTTGCTCAGAATTTCACGCAATCTTTCGAGATCTGAATTCGGCAGGAAAGGCCATTGGATACATTGTTCTTCGTTTCCCGCTGCGGAATCCGAAGACGCAAAGCGGAGAACCAGTACACCTGTGTCGAATGTCGCTTTTGAGGTCGTAGAAGAGCTGACCACGTAAGTAGAAGTGTGAATCGCCCCCGTTCGTGTGTACCAGGATTCCAGGTTTGAAAGATCGATCGGTCTTTTGTTACGTCCAACCAGCAGGTTGCCGTTGCAATCAATTAATAGTTCGGGACTGAGTCGGTAGAGTAGGTTGTTCAAGAGAACCCATGTACCAACCAAAGAACCAAAAAGGCCCAGCAGGATCAGCAGCCCGAGAGCCTCGCCGACGCTGAACGCGAGTGCGACAATCACGATCAGCGTAGCTGATGGGAATACATACCAATG
Organism: Planctomycetota bacterium; assembly: GCA_029977825.1. GTDB lineage: Bacteria > Planctomycetota > Planctomycetia > Pirellulales > Pirellulaceae > Rubripirellula. The sequence continues at coordinate 2,081 of JAPOKD010000655.1, forward strand.
AATGAAACGATTGCGGCGACGTTTCTGTGCATTCCAGTCGATAGTCCTCGACCAGATTAATTCAGGGCTGTGTTTGTTCATCTTACAGTTCGTTAAAGAAGCAGGGCGTTTAAAGCGATACCTGTTCAATAAGCGAGTTTTTAACAAATATGTTACATCCGGTTTTTTGGCAAACTTCTACAATAGTCGGCTCCATTACCGGGAATGCGTGGTGGTACTCCACTCATCGAAATGAGCTGAGCGTTATCCGAGGTTTTACTGCTTGTGGTCGTCACTAAGTTTTCGGCCAGTCATTGGCTTTACCAGTGCAATTGCATTTGCGGCAGATGCCTTCACGATCGGGTGCATATTTTCCTGTGCCTTTGCATAATTTACATGGGACACTGGGAGGGATAGCTCCGCAATGAACGCAGCTATTTGCCGTACTGGATATCGTATTTTTGCACTCAAAACATTTAATAAGCATAAGGATTCTCAATAAAGAGAAAGGTGGTGTAGAAACTAACGGCGTCCCTTTTGAAGGGATCTAGCTGACCTGGATTGTTCGGCGTCGTCCAAGTCGCAATTCTTAAATTGCTGGCCGCTGTCGAGTCTGGGGCGTTATTTTAGCAAAGCTCCGCTTGCGGTACGTCAATATCAACAGTTGGTCAATCCACATCAACCTGGTAGCCACCTGCGCCGCTCTGGGACCTGTCGTGGCCAGTTGTCTGCTTGACCTGGATGCCGAGCATCGCGGGCGACCGAAAAGCGTCGATCAACGCTGAGCGGCTGACAACGCACTGGCCGAAACGGAATCATCACGAGGCAGGGAATGACTCGGATGCTGTGTGGTCACGCTCCGAGCGGCTGATTGGTTGCTCAGCAGAAGCTCGGTTTTAATAGAGAGCAAAGGGGCTTGCCGTGTAGCTTCCGCTGCGAGCTTGGGAAAAGATTTCTGTCTCGTGTTCTTGCGATACACCGAGTTTCAGAGCTCGAAAAAAGGTTCCTGACACCTGTGATTTATCTTCATTTGAGAGTGTTGGAAAAAACTTGTGAGGAAATCCAGCAAGCTCTCGTTGAACTGATTGTGCTCAAGACATTGTGTCTCGAACAAACTCAGAAACGCCGATTCCCGAGGTCATCACTATGAAAACTAAAATCGCCCTGCTGCCGCACTCGCTGTGACTGCCTTCTGCTTTTGCAACGCCGCCACCACGAAGGCTACGCCTATCTATGTGAACATCGATGGTATTATTGCCGAAATGCTACGGATGGAACTACTGGAAGGCGACCCTGATTGACCAAGCAGTGATACCGAAGTCGAGTGTGTTTCTAAGACGCTTCGGGGGCTTGGTTTTGATGACGACGAGGCGATTGTTGGGGTTTTTCTCACGGTTGAAAGATTCACACTGGATGAGACGATTCGGTGTTTGACAAGTGAAGTCAGTATGGCTGATTCAAATATCTCCGTTGATCGTTCGTCTGGGCATATACATCCGCAGTCGACGGAAAATCTGAGTCAGGGAGCGTTAAGATAGCTGTCCCTGGTTTCCGGGTTAACAAAGAGCCCTGACCCCGTGGAGGTTGCCCGGTACGGCGTGGACTCAGGTAGTGCAGTGACCGACCCTAGTGGTCCTGCTGTTGGATTGCTCCGAGGGAGGCGCGGCGGCGTTGGGGTTTTCCTGGTTGCCTTTCTGTCATTTGCCATACCGTTTTGGGGACAAGCCGGCGTACTGCCACGGGTAAGGTTTTCCTGTGGTCCACCGTTCCGTCAAATAGGCAGAGACTCAGCGGGGCA
>JAPOKD010000174.1 GCA_029977825.1 Planctomycetota bacterium
TGCAGGATTTTGCCCGTAGCCGACAGGGAAACCTGTTGTTCCTCGACCATGAAGGCGATGTGATGAAGCAATTGTCACAACTCTTTGAAGGCGGGAGTTACGTGGCATGACTTTTACGTTGTTTTCAACCCTCGTGACGTTTATCGGCATCGGGGTCATAGCAGTTGGCCTGGCTTTACTGCAACGGTTGCGGGTTCAGCATCAAGAAATTGAAGTGGTCAGCCCCCTGTTCTGGCAGGTAGCGGTTAAGGAAACAAGAGCACGCGTTTTTGTCCAGAGGTTCCGGCATTGGCCTGCATGGTTGCTGCTGGTCTTGATTTCGTCGTTGTTGTGGATTCTCATCGCCGGACCAAGATGGGTTGCAAGCGAGCAGATGCAGCATGTGGTATTGCTGGACGGAAGCGTTGGGGATCCGGTGGACAGTGCTGCCGATTTGGACCTTGCGATACTGAAAGCGTCCAAGTTGCCGATGATGAGCCGCGAGATTGTGCACGCTGGACCGCAACTGCAAACGCTGGTGCGCCCCGGCGAGCCGGTTGAACTGGCAAGACGACGCCGGGGCGGTGAGCCAGTGCCTACATCGACAGGTCTGGATTGGGCTCTGGATGCGCTGGCAGCGCGCGCCGGTGAGGGAAAACCCCTCACAATTCATATTGTTGGTGATGCAGAGTTGGACCAGCGTTACCTTGATGCATTGCCAGACGAGGTAATTGTCTATCGGTTGGATCGAGGCTCGGAAGCAGGTAAACCGGTTCTTTCCGCGTTGGGTGTTTCTGATGCCGGCTCGGGGAGTTGGCAGGCAGTCGATGTTTTATTTGAGCCAGCGGTTCCAGACGCCTTTCAGCTAAGCGAACTCAAAATCACGCTGGAACAGGAACCTTGGCAGGGCGAAATCAAATCAACCACCGGAGGGCATTATGTTGTTTCAAATGTTCCTGCCAGCGGCGGTGTCCTGCGATTGCGTTACGGTGCGTCGGAGGTTGGAGCAATCACCATGCCGCGTCGAGAACCGATCCGGGTGCTATTTGAAACCGGGACACCTGAGGTCCTGAATAGGGTTATTCTTCTTGACCCAGCGTGCATCGAGGTGCAGGGGAATTCTGATCTGGTCGTAGGCGAGAGTGACAGTGCTGATTTGCATTTGCGTGCCGAAGGTAAACCAGCGTTTCAAATTGAAACCGAGACGGACAATGCTGAGACCGCGCTGTCGGGGTTGATCGATGAGTTGGCACTGCGGCAAATTGATGCGACCGCGTTGGCAGAGCAAAGCGGTCGTGTGGTGGATGTTGAGGTAGCCTCTGGCGATCAACGGAAAATATCGGTTTGGAAGAACCTGTTCTCTTCAAGTTTCAACTTTCAGCAGAGCCGGGCTTGTCCGATCTTTGTTGCGCGGTCAATTCGCTGGCTTGCGAATCGGCCCGTGCTGGTCCCCTGGGCTGAGCAAGGGATGCGTCTTCCGGTTGCGAGACCAGAGTTTGATCGTATTTCTGAGGTGACCACCACAGCCGCTGACGGGCGCGCTCTGCAGGTCACGCGTTTGACAAGACCGGTGCTGGTTTCCGCGGCTGTCGAGGATTCTCCCGGGTACGGTTTTACGGCAGGGCTGAGTGTATCGGTTTGGATCGGGGTGTTGGTGGTAATCATGTTGCTCGCTGAATGGGCGCTTTATCAGAGGGGGCGTTTGCCGTGATCCTTTTACATCCGTTCATGCTTTGCTTGGGATTGCTTGCACTGGTGCCGTGGATTGGCCCGTGGGCAGGCACTAACACGCTGCAGAAAATATTGCGGTCAGTCGTTTTCATTGCGCTAGCCGGCGCCTTGGCGACGCCGTACCTCGATGTTGAACAAGGCACCCCATGTAAGGTCCTGATCTTGGACCGAAGTGCGAGCGTGTCGGAGGCTGGCAAGTCGCGTGCGTTGACACAGATGGCTGAGTTTCAGAAATCGCCGGACGCGCACCTTGTTGCTTTCGGTGATACTTTGGGCGGCGAAGATGTATCCGGCTTTTCCTCAGTCACGATCATCGAGGATCACCTGACGCGTGGTGAGACTCCTCTTTCGTCAGCCATTGCAATGGCGCAAACGCGAATTCCTTTGGGTTCAACTGGCAGTGTAACAGTTGCCAGTGACGCTAACGCGACACGGCCGGATGACGATCGAGCAATTGCGGCTCTGCGGAGGCAGAAAATTCCCGTTCATTGGGCGCAGTTGGAGACTGCAATCAGACCTGCCACTCCAGTAGGAGTCCATTGGTCGACGCCGCTTCGTAAGGGGGCTGAATCCAAGATAGACGTACGGCTGGTGATTCCCAGCGGGGGCGGTAGTGGAACCTTGGTTCTGAAATCAGGCGACACTGAATTAGCCGAGGCTAACTTCGTTGGGGCTGGACTGCAGAAAGTCCCTTTGGAGTTTGAACCTTTGGACGCTGGCTTTTTGGATGCGGTTGTGGTGGTGCAGACTGACGGTGGTGCGGAACGGGAGCTACCAGTTGTGCTGCCAATCCTACCGCCACGCCAATTGCTGTACCTTGGAGAACGCCAGACCGATGCCGCTGAGAAACTGGCGGGTATGTTGGGTGCTAGCTTTGAGGTAACGACGGCCGAGACCAATGATGCTGAACAGTTGGAAGAGGCGTTAAATCGCGTTGACCTCGTGTTGCTGGATGACCAGCCTGCTGAGCGAGTTGATTCGGTCGCAGAGCAGCAGCTTGTTAAGTCAGTTCAGAATGATGGGCTGGGTCTGGTGATGAGCGGTGGTCGGGCTTCGTTTGGCGGTGGAGGGTGGCATGATCGACCGATCGAGACCTTGTTGCCGATTGAGCTGGTTCAAAAGGAAGAAAAACGAGATCCATCGACGTCGCTGGTGATCGTAATCGATACTTCGGGGTCGATGAGTGGTGTACGTGTGCAGTTGGCCAAAGAGGTTTCGAGGCTGGCGATGAAGCGGCTGTTGCCGCATGACAAGGTTGGCATTGTCGAATTTTATGGTGCCAAGCGTTGGGCAGCGCCACTGCAGCCTGCGTCGAATGCGATCGAATTGCAACGTGCTTTGAACCGAATGGATGCAGGCGGCGGGACGGTTATCCTGCCAGCATTGGAAGAAGCGTTTTACGGTTTGCAAAATGTTGACACGAGATACAAGCATGTGCTGGTACTGACAGATGGGGGTGTCGAATCAGGAGACTTTGAATCATTGATGCGGCGGATGTCCAGTGAGGGGATCAATGTTTCGACGGTACTCGCTGGTGGGGGATACCACAGCGAGTTTCTCGTCAACATCGCGAACTGGGGAAAGGGGCGTTTCTATAATGTGCCAAATCGTTTCAATTTGCCGGAGATCCTGTTGAAGCAGCCTTCGACGACCAAGCTTCCATCCTACCGTCCCGGCGAACATGTTGTGCAGGCTCGCGGTGGACCCGGCTGGTGGGGTGATGTCGATACTGCTCAGTTGCCACCACTTGCGGGATACGTTGAATCCAAACCCCGGACGGGAAGTGAGGTTCTGTTGGAGACCGTGGCCGAGAAACATCCCGTACTGGCGACGTGGCGATATGGACTCGGTCGCGTGACCACACTGACTACCGAACCACTTGGGGAAGGAACTACGCCATGGCAGAAATGGGATGACTATGGAAACGCGCTGGCCCGAATCCTGCAGAGAAGCACGGCTGATACGCGTGAGCCATTTCAGTATCACTCAGAGTTTGATGGTGGGGAACTTTTGATCCATGCCGTGCGGCAGCAACCTCGGGGTGTTGCAGGTTTGGATGCCACGCCTCTCGCCCGTTTTTTTCAGTCAAAAGAACCGGTGGTATTTCAACGACGGAGTCCTGATCGGTACGTGGCTCGGATGCCGATTCCACCGAGGGGCCAGACGATTCGTATGGAAACCTCGGCCACTAGCACGCCCGAACGTTGGGATTTGATGGCTGTCATGTCGCCAGTTGCATCAGAGGGATTCGTTGACCCAGTGAATTCCCTGGATACCGAAACACTCATCACGCTTACCGGAGGTCAGCGAATGTCCCTTACGTCAAACTGGCTTGATGCACCTGTTTCTCAAGTCAAGGGACAGACGCTGTTGTCATTGGCTCCATGGTTGTATGCGGGTGCTTTGCTCTTGTTCATCGTCGAGATCGTTGTGCGTCGCTTACCGCGCCATAGCAAACGTGTGCCTGATGCAGTGAGGAGATCGGTGATCGCCGGTCTGTTGGTTGTGATGTTCCCCGGCACTTCAGCGTTTGGGCAGGAGAAACCTGGTGAGACTGTGATCGCGGCTGCTTCGAAGTTGATTGATGAAAGCATCAGTAAGGGTGTGAATGATGATGCGGTAGCTGAGTTTTTTAACACCGCGATTTTGAATGAGGGGAACCTTCAAACGACGCTGGACTGGTTGTCGAGGTCCACTGATGACTTGACCATACCACGGAATCAGGTAATCGCCGAGATTGAAGTTAAGTTGGCAGCTCGGAGGGGAGATTTGCAACGAGCATCAGACCTGCTGATGGATTTGCTAAAGCAGCAGGGGATCGCGCAGTCCCGACTCGATTTACGTTTGAGTCAGGCGAAATTTCACGACGCTCTTGGTGAAGTGGAACCGGCAAAAGAGATTTATACGGAACTTGCGAAATCGCCATTGCCTGAAGCTGACAGGCAAACAGTGAGTCTGCGTCTGGCATTGATGGGCTTGCTTGGCGACAGTAAGGCGAAGCAGGCAAGTGATGCGAACCCGCTGATTGAGTTGGCGTCCAAGTCAGATGATATCGGGTTTAAAAACCGTGCTGCCAATGTATTGGCCGTGCAGAATCGCCATGCTGATGCGCTGAAGTTGTTTACGATCACCGGGACAGGGACTGCTCGGTTTCGCAGTGCCAGTCGCGTAACTGAGTGGGCAATCCGTGCAAAAGAACGGGACCGGGCGATTGAGACCGCCTGGCAGGCAGTTGAGGCAGCTGCACTGAAGCGAGATCGAAATTACGCACTGGCTTTGCTGGTGGAAGCGTATCGTCTGCAGAAGAACACCGCCGGAGTAGAGGCCCTGGTTGTTGAGTTCAAGCGGCGCAATGACTCCTCCGAGCCGATGACTGCGGAAATGCAGCGAGTCTGGATTGATTTGTTGCGTGAGCTTGGTCGTTATGAAGATGCGATTGCTTTGTTTCGAAAAACCAATGACGCTGCCAGTGGATTTACGGTTGAGATGCGGCGTGAATTGCTGGAGCTGGAGGGAGAAGCTGGAAATATTGAGCAAATGATTGCTACTTACCGCCAATTGATCCAAACGGAACCGGATGAACTCGCGTGGCGTGGGGGGCTGACTCAGATTCTGCTGGAGCGTGGAGACAAAGATCAGGCGATTGCATTGTGGGACGATTATGTGACGCAAACAGAGCGTGGCACGACGCTCATGAATTCTGCTTTGACGCTCGGGGAATTGGGGCTGGACCGTTTGGCCAGCAAAGCAGTCGAACGTATGGTCGACCTGCGCGTAAGCCATGGTCAGGCTTTGTTGTATTGGGCGGATCTGCAGCAACATCGTGGGGATGTGGAGGGCGCAGAAGTGACGTTGAAACGCGTGCAATCGCTTGAGGACGTAGGCGATGAAGTGCGTGCTGAACTTGCTAGTGCCTATGAACGCATTGGTCGGCAGGATAAAGCGATCGAAGTTAATGAAGCGATTCGGGAGACTCGCGAGATCGTTGCGGAAGACCTGGAAATGCGTCTGGCGTGGCTCTACAGCGAGGTGGGTGATGAGGACAAGGCGTTAGAGCAGTGGCTCGAGTTGTGGAGAAAAATTACCTCGATTCCTCGGCGACGCTATGTCGAAGATCGGCTGATGACCGTTGCCAGCCGGTTGGGAACCTTGGCGGACATAGCCATCGAAATTGAGGAGAAACTTTCGGATGGGACTGCAGATGCACGCGAAGCCGGCTTGTTAGTCAGGATCTATTCTCGCGTTAACGACTCGGTCGCGGCGACGGAAATCTCGGAAGAGTACATGTCGCAGACCGGCAAAGATGTGGTCGAACAATTGCAGGAGAAGGGACGCATCTATCAGATTTGCAACGATTACTGGAACTACGAAAAGGTAATCGAGCAGTTGATAGAGGTTGATCCAGAAGGAGAGACTGAGTACTTGCGGCAATTGGCTTTGAGCATGTTAGAGCGTGGCAAAGCACAGGACGCTCGCAAAGTGCTGATGAATTTGCGGACTGCTGACGATGGGAAGGATTCGATTGGTGGTGAATTCGAAGCGGGTGTGCTGTCGCTTGTGGGCATGAAAGAGGAGGCAGCAGATGCTTATCGTCAGGCAATTGCAACTCACCCCGATCGAATTGAATCCTATCTTTTGCTCGCTAACCTCCTGAAGGCGAATAATCAGACCGACCGAGCCGTTGGCATGTTCCAATATCTCGCCGAGAACGCGGAACGGGATGATATGTTTACGATCGCCATCGATGGCCTTTTGAATATGGAGGCTAAAGGGCGAAACATGCAGTGGGCGAGACGGATAACCCTTGAACGACTCGCTGGGCGTGAAGACAAGAATTATCTGTACCAGTTACTGTCTGACCTGTCAGCCGAAGTGAATGACAAGGCGGGGCAGATACGCGCGATGGAAAATTCCCTGGCCGTCTCTGGCAGCAGACGCTTGTCCGTGCTCCGTGAATGCATGGAGCTGTCTTCCAACATACGGGGCGGGGTGTATTACTCCAGTTCTTCTCGCGGTCCGACAAACAAGGGGAACCTGCCATTTTTCGCCTTTGGACGTCGCCTGATAGGCCTGAATGAGTTGATGCCGCCGCAGGTGTTTTTGGATCTTGGCAAAGCGTTTCTTGATGATGGTGACACACAAAGTGCGGAACGCACCTTTGGGATGGCAAGGAACCTTGCGGACCCTCGCAGCTATCAACGTGAGGTCGCTGAAATTTTCGAAAAGGCAGGGAAAATCCCGGAGGCATTGGCAAGGTATGATCGGTTGCTGCGTACCAGCCCCTCAGATGTACCGCTCATGGCGCGAGTCGCAAAGCTTAACGAGAGCGAGCGAAAAGACACCATTGCTTTTCGATTCTACCAAAGTGGGCTTAATCTTCTCTTGTCTCAGACGCCACTGACAACACGCGAAGCCGCCAAGAATAGTCAGACCAGTTATTGGAGTAATAACCGCGATGCCTATCAGACCTATTCCGATGAATTGCTCATGGGAATGTTGGTGACCGTCCCGGATGAAGCGATTGAGCAAATGCTGGGAGAACAGCGGGAACGGCTGGTTGCTGATCTCGGACAGTTGGCCAAGCTTCAGGCAGACGAAGGTATCGCGACCGAGCTTTCGGAGGCTCCAAGGATCGAGAAGCGTTTCAAGCAATTACAGCGGATGTACATCGCGGTCTCACAACTGGATCGGATCGAGGAAATTGACACGATGTTGTTGAAACGATTTCCGGAAGATCAGACACTCTTCGCTAGCATTGCAAGCCTTCGGCTGAACGCGGGCCGTCGAGACAGCCTTCAGAGATTGCTGGAGAGTCCAGACCTGTCGGATACGCAGCAGTTGAGAATCAACAGCATGCTCGGGAGGGTGAAACCTGAGCCAGGGAATACTGTTTTGAGCCCTACTGCGATGTGGAAAGGGTTGCGACCCGCATGGCTGGCGGGTGACCGGGAACAGTCGCTTCAATGGCTAAGACGGCTGAATCAGAAAAGCGTTTCCGGCCGAGGTGGTGCTCCTTCCTACGTGATTGTGAATGGACGTGCTGTGATGCAGGAACGCTCAGGTTTGGGGGATGTGCGGATCTGGATGAAGCTGGCTGTGGCTTTGGGTGATGACGGTCTCGCTTTGCAATTGGCCAGAGCAAATATTTCACGGCAGTCGTTTCAGACTCAGGATGGCTTTTATCGCATGTGCCGTGAAATCCTGCCGAAGGCACGTTTTTCCGAACTTGTCAGGTACGCGACGAACTACCAACAGCAGAAGCCGGAGAGACTTGCCAATTATCTTTGGTTGCTTTCAGAGATGAGCGATGACGTTGAGGATTTGCGACCCAACGATGGTGAGCTACTGAATCTGATCCAGAAGGGTAGTCTACGGCTCGGATACAGTTTTCCGTTCCCTGTTGCAATGAAGGTGTTTCCAGAGTCAATTCGCGCGGATGCATTCGCCGAAATTCTTGATGCCGTGACCCCGAAGATTCTGCCGCAAGAGCTGATTCGGGTCCCTTTTAGTTACAAAGAGCCGATCGACGCTGAAACGCAGAAGGTTCTTCTTGCAGCAATGGGCGAGGGAATCGACGCTGCTCTGCAGGACAATTACCTTCGGTACTGTTCTTACTACATGCCAACGTCCGGCAAGGTTCTTGATTCAGCTGACAATCAAGAGTTGGCTATTAAAATGCTTGATCTCTTGATCGCCGATAAGGTGATGAAGCGCGATGCGAATGTTGCAAAAATAGCGCAGATTGTCAAAAGCATGCTGCTGTTTCAGCGCGGACAAAAGAAAGAAGGAATCGCCCTGGCATTTAAAACCGGATCACCGTTTGAGACGGCGAGCGACAGTAACCTGCGGACACGTCGAACATGGGCGTTCAGGGAATTTCTCACGAACGATGCAGAGACATTCTGGGAAGCTCTGCAGGTCATGGAGCCGAAGAAAGAATTGTCAATCGCGGATTATGATAAGCGTTTTGCATTGTTGTCCAGGCTTCGGGCCACTGATGCCACCGCGGGTCTGTACGCAGAAGCCGCCAAGAAATATCCGAAGGAAGCAAAATTCACTTCGCCTGCGAAACGCTCGTCTACACGGCCCAGGAATGTGTATCAGGACATTGAAATGCAGGCGAAGCGATTAGATGCCCTGCTGAAGAAAAAGGATGTAAGTGATGTCGCCAAACACATCAAAGAGCAGGATGTGATTCGCACGCGTTTGTCCAGTCTATGGAACTCGGTGGAACACCGAGTGAATGCGATGGAATACTGGAGCGTGGTTGACACGCATGATCGTGAAGCGTTCGAGAAGGCTCAAAAGGAAAA
>JAPOKD010000902.1 GCA_029977825.1 Planctomycetota bacterium
AATATGGTACGGGCGTACGATGCTCTTGAGTTCGACGGCTACCTGTTTCTTGTGATGGAACTCTTATCTGGGGAATCCTTGCATACGCTTGTCAGTAAAGGCAGATTGCTGACGCTTCATGAAGTCCTTGAAGTGATGATCGGAGCGTGTAAGGCGATCTTGCATTTGCACGCAAATGGCTATTTGCATCTCGATATCAAGCCAGCCAATATCATGCTGTTGGACAGCGGAGTCACGAAGTTGATCGACTATGGGCTTGCGGTCAGGCGAGAAGCTGTGAGCAGTGATGGAGTGCTGTTTGGAACAGTGGGGTACATGCCACCTGAGCAACAGAATGCTGGTATCGTCGATCAACGAACAGATATCTTTGCAGCTGGAAAAGTGTTCCAGTTCCTGTTGGTAAAGGCGATGGTGTCTGCGGAGATTCATCGTGAGGTGTTCATTCAAGGTGAGCTGCATTCACTGACGGAGAAAATGGTCGATGATGAACCTGTACGTCGTCCAGAGAACGCGACGGAGGTGTTGGATGTATTGATCAACTTGCAGGAAATATTGCACGCCGAGTCTGGGGCAGAGCGGCTCTTGACTAAAAATGCGTTGACGTCTGTGGCCGACCATGGACACAGCAGAACGTTCAGAAGGTTGAGTCGCTACTCGGTTGTGCTCCTGCTGGCAGCCTTCGCGGTCTTTTTTATTTGGCGAGGCATTAATGTGAAAAGTGGGGAGGGAAACACGCGTGTAGCAGGAGATCTGACAAACAGCATTGGGATGCAACTGAACGTTGTGCCCGAAGGGACGTTGCGGAACGATACGACTTACTTTCTGAAGGGTGATACATGGCAGTTCAGCAGCGAGCAGGATATTTCCTTCGGCCCGTTCTACATGGGTGTCTACGAAGTCACGCAGAAGGAATACCGGCAGGTGATGGGAGAAAATCCAAGTAAATTCCAACGAGATGATTTTCCGGTTGAATCACTGACTTTTGACGAAGCAGAGGAGTTTTGCCGCCGACTCTCTGAGTTGCCTGAAGAAAAACGTGCTGGACGCGTATATCGCATTCCTACCAATCTTGAGTGGGAGTACGCGTGCCGCGCTGGTTCATCAACCAAGTTCAGTTTTGGCGACGAAGAATGGAAAATAGACTCACACGCCTGGTACAACGGTAATTCGGGAGCACCACACGCAGTCGGGCTGAAGCGGGCCAATGCATGGGGGATTTTTGACATGCACGGGAATGTTTCCGAGTTTTGCAAGTTTGGTGAGAACTCCAGCGAACAGCTGTCAGAAGAAGTACAACTCAACGCAAAATTCGGACTTCGTGGTGGATCTTGGGCAGTGAACTCGTTGCGTTGCCAAGCAGGCGCGTGCCAGATCTCCTACCTTGATAGGCACTGGACCAACATCGGGCTGAGAGTCGTTTGTAATTTGATACCGGATACACTCGCAGAACCTGAAGCGGGTGAGGAATTCGAAACCACGCCCTATTCTGTGGTCTTAGACTTACGGGCGGATCCGGACCCTAAGCCCATTCGAACCTCTAATGCTGTTCTTTATCGAGAAGAGAACTCGACACATTATTGGACGCCAGCGGAAATCAATGAATGGGCAGAGATTGTATACCGGTTGGACTTGCCAGCACCGATCGAGTCGACCGTCGATTTTCGGACGCACGTGTGGGTCTACAACGAGCACTATTTTCCAGTCTTCGATCCCTTGGCTCAGGGAACGCTGGAGATATCACGCGATGGTGAGAATTGGCATGTTATTTTCCATAGCGAATCCAGCGTACCGCTGATTGACAATCGCACTTCTGTGTTGCCCTTGCTGAAAGGCTCGAAGGTCGTTTACCTGCGGGCAAAACTGTTCGCTTCCAAGTTCGGTAAGGAAGTCCGTTTTTCCCAGTTTTTAAGACGGGACGATACGCGGGAGCCACATCAGTTTCAGTTCTTGTTGAGGTCTGAACCCTCAACGGGCGACAAACGTGTTGATGGAAACAGCACCAATTAGCACACCTCGGCATTTAGCCATGTTGGTTAATTCTTTGGCCGGGACCGTGTGTGTTACGCGGTCGCGATACTATCTCTAGAAGGCTTGATCGAGCCGTATCCGATGCAACTTTGTTGTGTCTCGGCAGTGCTGCGTGAGGAGATCCAGTTGCAACGTTGGCTTTGCTGGATGAGGCAAGAAAAATAAGCTTGGTGAAACCACGTGCAAAAAGGTCTTTGTCGGAACAGGTGTTTTTGAAGAGCGCACCGGTAGTTATGGTCAAAAAGTACTACATCAAGCGATCCGGCCGGATCAGTGGGCCTTTTTCGGGTTCTGAAGTCAAGTCGGGGGTGAAGACGCGCAGACTCCTCGAACAGGACCTGGTTTCTCTCTCCAAAGATGGGCCTTGGCGAACTCTACAAGGTGTTTTTGAGAAGGTGCGTGCCGCAGAGGCAAGGACAGAACTGCGTGTCTGTGAAGTTTGTGGAAACCAAACCGATTCGAAAGACAAGGCTTGTGATCATTGTGGCGATCAAAGTTCTTCTTAACGATTTTCAGTTTGCTTCGTTCTACTGGCACCTGTGGTTCACATCGAAACCATGATGGTGTGAGGTAAGTCTTGGCTTCAGCTCTGATTTGCTTACCCCATGAACCCATGCCATGTGAGTCAACCGCAAACAGCATCAACGTAATTCCCTGTCGATGGTGTATAACAACCCGGTTGAATGTTGTTCCCCTCATTCAGTTCCCAGACCCTGTTCTCAGGGTCGATCTCAAATTTCAGGT
>JAPOKD010000445.1 GCA_029977825.1 Planctomycetota bacterium
ACCTCGACACTCTGAACTTCATCAAGAGGCACGCGACTGATTCGCCACTTTGCTGAGAGTTCGCCACCCGCACGATACAGCCCATCGTCATTGCACAACGTCACGTTTACCGCGGGCTGTGCTTCGGCGACAAGTCCGGGGGATGAACGACGACGGGAAAACTTCGGCAGAACGATGGCCACGGTTGCGACTCTCCTGAAACCACGACCTTCCAGCGAATTGCGTTGTGAGTCCCCACGAAGGAATGCATCACGTTATCTGGCAGGTCGATGCGTAATTGTTGCTCCCAAGGGGCTTGTGGGTCAACTGCGACATTTCTTTCTTTACAAATAACTTGGCGAATAGCCTCGTGGCGATCCACCCGAACATCTGTACCCTGGCGATAGAAAGTTTCCTCCTCGCAGGTCAAAAGCACGGTCAAACGCTTCAAACCAAGCCTGCCGGACTGGCTGATGAACAGGTCATATTGGCCACCAGGGACCAGCGGGTGACTGCTGATTTCAACGATGGTAGGGCCTATACCGGCAAACTGGCGAAACTGATTCAGAAAGAATCTGAATGACCAGACGCTGATCATCGCAAACGGCACGAGCAGAATCGCCAGGTACCATCGCGGTCGCCCATTCCAGAATCCCGACACGACGACTGCCAGCAACACCAGCCATGCCGAACTCCAAAGCAGCGTCAAAGTAGCTGGCCCGGCAATGCCAGACTTAGCCTTTTCCGCCGCCAGCCTGTACGTCAGCCTCTCACCTGGACTCTCCGTAATCGCGCTGCCCTTGGGCACACTCGGCAAAGCCTTAGCATCGTCGATGGCCGGCCCTATCATATCGATCGATCCGGCCATCTTTGCGATCGCGGAGCGTCGCTCATTACTGGCCCCAATTCTTGCCAACCGATAAAGCAGGGTCACGCCACCGGTAACCATGGAAGCCAGTGAAAGAATCCCAAAAATCCAAGTACCCAAACCAGTACTCAGGGCATCGGTAGGAACTTGCGAAACACTCTCCGGCGCCACTTCGTTGATAAGAACCAGCGAAAAGCCGAAAACGCCAATCAGAAAGAGCCCCGCGTAAAACGTCAGCTCACCCGCTTCACCAGCAAGCGCATTCCCCGCAATCCGCTTTCCGCGTTTTTTACTCCATGGTTTCGGAAAACGGGGCATGTCTTTGCTTCTGCCTGAAAGTTCAACGGACTCGGTCAGGACGAAAAGTGTTTAAATTCATGGCGAGAACGCAAACGTTTCACCGCCATGCACGCTGTGCGACATCCCGCAACCGTGACCAAAAACTGGAGCGCTCACTTTGGCACAGTCACGTGCAAAAACTGCCAAGCCTAAGCTCGACAGGAAACGCATGACCGCCGCCAGTCTTCGTTGACCGTGCGACGCCACCCACCACCATGATGATGCAACTCATTACTGCATTACTCAATTGACTCGCGACCGCCAACAAACCTGTCACGCCAGTGGAATCAGACATTGTCCTTTAAAAGCCGACATCTGTTGGCACCCGCGTGACGCAACTCTTATGAAACACTGGCTCACTCGCCTAACAAGTCAGGCAGCTGCACCTAGCCTGTGTGCCGCGGTCTGTGTGCCGCGAATCAGGCATTCACCGCTTCCCGACTTGGCCGGTAGAACCCCAGCTCCTCGAGTGCCGCATAAACCTCTTCAAGTGTTTTCTCGCCAAAGTTACTAATGGACAAGAGTCGACGAGGTGTCGCATTCAAAAGATCGCGGACAGTAAGAATACCGGTCTCTTCCAGACAGTTAGTCGTTCTAACCGACAAACCCATCTCAGCAATGCTCAAATCCAGTCTCTCACGACGCAGACGGGCGTCTTCCTCAGCACGAATAAGTGGAATCCGGGTCATTCCTTCAACTCCTTTTAAAAAAATCAATCTTATCGCGACGCTGCTGGCCGAACGCAAAGCTCAAAGCTTATTGCCGATCACACCATTAGCTTCTTCAGTATGGCAGAAATCCTATGGCATCCGCACTCCCGCAGAAACCCTGCAAACGTCAGCAAAAGCCGTTTTTCTCCGAACAATAGATGCTAGCAAATCAATGTAACCCAAAGCCAAAAGGCAGCCAGAAGCCCCTTGGACCATGGTGGGCATGACGACGAACTGCCACTAACGCTCGGCAGACCGCCAGCGAGCAACTCAAACCAGACCATGCCTCGAAACCATGTCTTGAAACCAGCGTCTAACCCTCAGCAAGACATCGATTGCGCTTCATCATCGACATCGCAATAACCCGGAATCCCATCGGCAATGATCCCACAGGCGGGGCCAGAACTCCCACCAACGGGACCCAGCATCTGCTGCAATTGTGACCGTCACTCAAGGCAACATCCATAGAAACGGCGATCTATTGCTCCCCGCGGGTTTCCGCTAAAGGCCGCAATCACGCCGCCATTTATCCAAACTGACCTCAAATCGAAGCAGATTGGCAGCCAGAATCACCTGAATGCGACGAGAATCCCCGTTCAGAAGGCGAAACTCTGGATACTTTGGCTGTAAAAGCTCGCTTGGCCTTGGGAGAAGAATCATGGCGGGCTATACACTAGGCTTGTCGAACGGCGCCAGTCTCCATGAATTCTGGCCCCACGGACATATGCGATCCAAAACAGCAGACATACGGCTGCCAACAACTCCCGGCTGCCAACAACTCCCTTGTGCAGTCTGTAAATCGCGACCCACAAGACAACGAGTTTGCGCGAGAGAAATGGCCGAATGGCCCTCGAACGCTGCATCTCGGTCAAAAATCATCTCATGAGCAGAAATAACTTTTAATGAATATGAAAGACAATTGGAACATCCTTGCCAGACTGCTGGACACACCGGCGGCCTCCGACCCACCAGTGGAAGAAGAGAAGGAACTCACAACAGAAAATGCTGAACCTGCAGATTCAGCAAGTCCAAGCGACGCAACGCAGCCGAACGCCGCAACCGAGTCGGACTCAGCTGATGGCCCAGCCGCTGCATCAGCACCAGAGAAGACCGGCAGCATTCTGGACGCGCTGAAGGCGAAGATTCCGCCCCAAATCCTGCCTGGCTTCGGCAGTTTCAGTGATGGTTCAACAAACAGCGACGAGAAGGAAACACCAGCCAGTGGACCAACACCTGCAGCTCCGGAGGTCTCCGAGGCAGGGTCTGGCCCACAAACCGAAACTGACTCGAGTGAAACCAGCAGCGACACCGCTGATGTGGACTCGGATCCACTGCCTGCCAACGGCGGCTGGTCAGATTTGGCAGCCGACTTAGGGATCGAAGATTCTCCGGAACCAGAACAGCAGCCGCGCCGCACCTCACAACCAGCTCAGACAGCGTCCGATACGAAATCGGCTCCCCGCAGCGGCGCGGGTCGTAAACAGAAGAAGTCGTCAGGATTTGGCACCGGTCTGGGTTTTGACAGCGACGAACCCGAACATTTTGCCAGTGACGAACCCGAACAGGAGGAGTCGCATGAAACAGCTTCAGCCGAAGCGATCGTGGACGATCCATTGGCATCCACATCGGCATTTGGGGCGCCTAGCGGTGAGAAAAGCAGAACTCGCCGAGGGGAGCGGGGCAGATCACGTCGCGATCGTAATGACGATCAAGACGAAGGTTCATCACAGGGCAGGACACGACGTCAGCCTCGAGGGCGGGACCAACAAACTGAAAGCCGCAACAGAAGTGACGAGAAATCATCACCTCGAAATGAGGGTACCTCGGAGTTGTCCGACGAGCGAGGTGGAAGAGGCCGGCGTCGCGGTCAGGAACAGGAGCGATCTGACAGCGGTGGCGAATCGCCGCGACGTGGTAAACGAGGCCGCCGTGGCACTCGTCAACGCATTAGTGAGGATGAGCTGGATCGTGCAGATTCGGGCGCAGCTGACGTTTCTGAAAGCAAAGAGAACGACGAGGATTCACGACCAAGACGACGGCGGGGCCGACGATCTGAAACATCCGGAAACAGTGATCGCGAACGAGGTGAGGGGCGGGGACGCTCCGAACGTGGACAGTCCGAGCGGGGCCTGCGTGATGAAGAACACGATGAATTCGACTCGGAAGTACGAGCGTCCAGCTCGGAAAAAGAAACGGACGAAGAAGGTTCACGATCACGAGCACGCCGTCGTGGGCGTCGGGGGCGTGGTAGAGGCCGAGATCGTGACGAGAGCAGAGATGTTGAATCGACTCGCGAGCCCGATCACGAGCATGACCCTTTGCTGAGCAGCTCCGCTTTTGGTGACGAAGCTGATGATGACGTGGCAATCGAAGAACCTAGACGCGGACGGCGAGGATCACGCTCGCGCGATCGAGGCGACGACAACAGTACACGTGAATCGGGACGCAGAAGATCCTCAGGAAATTCACGCACCGATGACGATAGAGGGCGAGGTGATGATGACGAGCCACGTCCAAGAAGGGGACGCGGTGGTCGCAATCGGGAAGATTCCGATGGCGATGATTCACGCCGAAAACGCAGCAATGTGCCAACCTGGCTGGAAACCGTCGAATTACTCGTCGATGCCAACATTGAGAACCACAAGAGCAACAAAAATGGTGGTGGTCGTGGCCGGGGACGAAGGCGATAATCGCTCGATCTGGTGGCCGGGTGGTTTTCGATCACCCGCTGGTGACTTAAGATTACTGTACAGATTTTGGGGAAGGTGGTTCCACACTGTCCAATCAGTGACACACCACCGCCTCTCTTGTCCGATGGTGGCGACCCTTACGACTGTGAGTCGTGAACCTGGTCAGGCCTTAACTGGAGCAGCCATAAGCGGTGTAGCTTTGTGTAAGGGTTGCCGCCACCGGGCAAGAGTTTCCTGCCGAGTCACTGGGTCGGCAGCACCCAGCCTTCAAAACCTTGACGCCCCCCGCTTCGCATGGCTGATCCTCACGATAAGTCTGAAGACGGCAACTACGTCGTTGTCGCCCGACGATACCGGCCTCGAGGATTTAATGAACTCGTTGGACAGGAGCATGTCTGCCGCGCGCTGGTCAATGCAATCGAAACCAGCAGGGTAGGACACGCCTACCTGTTCACAGGTGCTCGGGGAGTTGGCAAAACCAGCGCTGCTAGGATTTTCGCCAAAGCACTGAACAATGAATCGGGGCCAAGCGCCACCCCTGACAACGAGAGCGATGTTGCTCTCGCGATTGATGCTGGCCAAGACGTCGATGTGATCGAAATCGATGGTGCAAGCAACAGGGGCATCGATGAAATCCGCAGCTTGCGCGCCAACATTGGTGTCCGTCCCAGTCGCGCCCGCTACAAGATTTACATCATTGACGAAGTGCACATGCTC
>JAPOKD010000403.1 GCA_029977825.1 Planctomycetota bacterium
GTCCCGGATAAAAGCATCGTGATTGTTGAGAACAGTGCAATCCAAAAGTATGTCTTCATTTCGCCCAACCTCAGTCAATAGCTGTCTACCACATGAATTGCACAAATCAACCACAACACGTTTTTATACAAATGCGGTAAACATTTCAGCATGAGTGCGTGAGCTTTGCCTCACGGTGACGAACAACGCCACGTACCACAACTTAACACGACCACAACTTAACAGGACTGCGGAACACGCATAAAGCTACTCACACTAGAATTTGTCTGATGACCTCACCATGAACATCAGTCAAACGATAGCGACGACCCTGATGGCGGTAGGTCAGACGCTCGTGGTCAATTCCCAGCAGATGCATCATCGTTGCCTGAAGATCATGAACATGAACACGGTCTTCAGCAATGTTGTATCCGTATTCGTCTGTTTTTCCGTAGGTCGTTCCAGGCTTTACACCTCCACCTGCCATCCACATGGAATAACAGCGTGGATGGTGATCCCGCCCGAACTGATTGCCGTTGAGTTGACCCTGACAATAATTCGTGCGACCAAACTCTCCTGCCCACACAACCAGAGTATCCTCCAACATCCCCCGTTGCTTCAGATCTTTCACGAGTGCTGCTGATGCTTGATCCGTTTCGCGACATTGATTGCGAAGACCTCCGGGTAGACCGCCGTGCTGGTCCCAACCAGGATGATAAAGCTGAATAAACCGCACACCGCGTTCGGCAAGCCGGCGAGCGAGAAGACAGTTGGCCGCATAAGAACCGGGCTGTTCGACACCGGGCCCATACAGTTCCAAAGTTTCCTTCGACTCATCTGCAACATCCACTACTTCCGGAACAGATGCCTGCATTTTGAATGCCAGTTCGTATTGCGCGATCCGGGTTTCAAGCTGGGGGTCAGCCTGCTGACCCAATTGCAGATGGTGCAACTGAGCCAATGCATCAAGCATTCGCTTGCGACTGGCAGCATCGATTCCTTTAGGATTATTCAAATACAGAACAGGATCCTTGCCGGAACGAAACCTGACGCCCTGATGCCGTGCTGGCAAAAAGCCACTGCCCCAGAGTCTCGACACCAGCGGCTGACCACCTTTGTTCTTTGTCACCATGACTACGAAGGAAGGCAGATCCTGATTCGCGGTCCCAAGGCCGTAACTTAGCCATGCACCAATGCTGGGCCGCCCTGGAAACTGCGATCCAGTTTGAACGAATGTCACGCCCGGTCCATGATTAATCGCTTCGGTGTACATTGAGTTCACAATGCACATGTCATCTGCAATTCCCGCAGTGTGTGGCAATAACTCACTCAGCCACTGCCCCGATTCACCATGCTGCGCAAATTTGAAAGGTGAACCCACCAAGGGCAGACTCGACTGGTTCCCACTCATTCCAGTTAACCGTTGTCCCTGCCGCACCGAATCCGGCAGTTGCTGCCCATGAACCTTATTGAGATGGGGTTTGTGATCAAGCAGATCAATTTGTGACGGGCCGCCACTTTGAAATAGAAAGATCACCCGTTTCGCCTTGGCCACATGATGTGTGCCGGACAAGGCACCACCAGACAAGCTGGCAGCTTCCGCTGTCTGCGTCTCGCCAGAAAGCAAGCTGGACAGCCCGAGAGCACCCATTCCCATCCCGAAGCTATTCAGGAAGCGACGTCGCGGCATGCCCCATGCAGGGTCAAAGCCTGTGCATTTCAAAGTCATCTTTTTCCTATCTTTTGGTAACACATTCGTCATGATTGATCAGCGTATTGGCAACGCTCGCCCAGGCTGCAATCGAAGCCAAAGAGGTATCTGTGACGAGCTTTGGATTCCGCACCAGACCTCCTGCAGATTCTCCATTCAGAAAAAATTGCACTTGGCCGGATTTAAAGTCCACCGTGCAGGCAACATGTGTCCATTGGTCAGCGACTGGTGCACGATCAGCCATCACAACGGTACCGCCGCAAATGAACCGTAACCCACCATACAAATCCAACAACAGACCATCCCCTTGCCCTGGAGTGATCTTGTCCCACAAACGTCCTCTTCCAGCAGCATCTGGTTTGACCCAGCATTCCAGCGTCAGGCCATCGGTAAATTCAAGTTTTGCGGTGTTATCAAATACCTCAGGTCCACCAGAAAACGGAAGCGATCTGGAAACCACAGGCTTCCAATCACCGGCAGCCTCCTGTTCACGCGATAATGCCGCCAGAGCTTTCACCTCGGACTCATTCAGAGCCTGCGCGAAGATATTTGCACGGCCGAATTCACCTGCGAATTTCTCTTGCCCGTTGGGTGCAAACCCCAGACGAAAATCATGGTCATTCGCTGGCAAACCCAGTGCGACCGGGGCTGTGCCATAATCACCATATTGGCCGTTGGAAAGATACTCCTGAGCGGCTTGGGAATTGCCGAGGAAATAATCACGCTGCGTAGCATACAGAGTCTGAATGACTTTGCTCTCCTGTTTGCTTGGTTGGCGACTGGTCAGAATCCGGAACATGTCGTTGGCGATTGCATCAGCATCATTTCCATGCTGATCCAGAAGTCTCTGGCTCAAGGCTCGACCTGCTTCAACAAACTGCGGCCCATTCAACATCGCCAGGGCTTGAAGCGGCGACGAGGTTCGTTCACGTTTCACACGACAGACATCACGCTTGGCAGCATCAAGTGCCATCATTACAGGTGCCGGACCTGTACGCTTCCAATAGGTAAACAGGGACCGCCGGTAAAGGCCGTCACCCCTGTCGGGTGTTGACGGTTTGAAAGAGGCCGCCAATTCGTAGGGTTTGACTGGTGGCCCACCTATTTTCCCCACCAAGAGCCCGCTCGCTGCCAAAACATTATCACGCAACATCTCCGCCGGCCACCGATAGGACGGTGCGCGAGCCAGAAACTCATTTTCCGGATCAACCTTCAGCAACTCTTCTGTAACAGCACTCGATTGTCGATAGGCCGTCGACATCACCATCTGCTTTACGAGCCGTTTGACATCCCAACCATGCGTCACAAAATCATTCGCCAACCAATCCAGCAACTGTGGGTGCGTTGGCAACGCACCTTGCCTGCCAAAATCTTCGGGAGTTCGCACCAGTCCCTCACCAAAAATCAGTTGCCAATAATGATTGACTGCAACACGAGCCGTCAGAGGGTGGTCCGCATCCGTCAGCCATTTTGCAAGTCCAAGCCGATTATTTGCTAACGACCCCTTCATCGGCGGCAGCACGCCGGGAGTGGCAGCTTTCACCGGTTCTGCTCGGCGGTTGTACTCACCACGCTGCAAAACAAAGGAGTCCTTGGGACGCGGCAATTCCCGCATCACCATGATTTCGGTCGCGCGGTCGAGATTGCTGCAAAGTTCAGCTCTCGCCATCGACAACTGCTTTCGATATTCAGCGTATTCGTCAGACGCATTCAATAGCAAGTGCTGAATCAGCATCTCACGCACTGCGTCAGGCAACTCTGCTGAATCCTGCAGATGGTGCAACTTGTCGGAGATTTTCTTTTCATCATGGGATAAGGCGATTTCCAACGCCGAAATCTGGCGATCGAATACTTCAAACGACGACACTTCTCCATTCTTGAAGCCGCGATCACGAAACCTCGCTCCGATGGCAATCGTATTACCACCCCCGCCCGTGATATTCTTCGTCAACTTGTTTTTTACGATCTCAACATCTGCAAGTTTTCCGTCAATGAAAATGGAAATACCTTCCGCAGAGACACTACCGTCATAAGTAACTGCTACATCAATCCACTGTTTGACTGGAAGCGTCTGCTTCGTTTTCACACTGATGGCATTCCCTGGCCAAAAATGAATCAACGATGCGCTTAACTTGCCATCCTCGATCAATAACTCATAACCACGGCTGCCAGCATCGGTCCATGCCCTCGAGCGGTGGAACACAACAGCGCGTTCTTTTTGATCCGGAGTGTTCAAGGACAGTTGAACTGAAAACGGTGCATGACGTTTGAAGTTGCCAGTTTTCAATGTGATTGCATCATCACCAGTCAACCTTACGGCCGGCTTACCACGGCGATCCGTTGTTCCGGCATTGCGTCCCCTAACACTCTTGAAGTCGACTACTTCAATCGGATCACGACCTTTGACCTGCAAAGCCTGATTCAGCAATGCACCGTCCGGCAGTTCCTTTATTCTGGTAGCATCCGGTTCTTTCACGTTGGCAAGATTTTTTTGCAACACAGCCAACTGGCTCTTTTGCTCGTCACTGAGAATCGCAAGGGTCGGTGTAGGAACCGAGTTTGTAAAGTACGAATAAAGGCCTGACTCATCGATGTTGTTGAAGTACGAGAACAACTGATAGTATTCTCTCTGCGAAAATGGATCATACTTATGATCGTGACATCGTGCGCATTCAAGAGTGAGTCCCAGAAATGCAGTCGCAAATGTCTGCGTTCTGTCGACGACATACTCGACACGAAACTCTTCCTCTACGCTGCCACCTTCGACTTTCTGCGGGTGCAGACGGTTAAACGTCGTTGCCAGAACTTGTTCGTCTGTTGGTTCCGGAAGCAAGTCCCCTGCTAACTGCTCGATAACAAATTGGTCGTACGGCATATTTTTATTGAAAGATCGAATCACCCAGTCGCGCCACGGCCAGACATAACGATCACGGTCAACTTGATATCCATAGGTATCACTGTACCGGGCAACATCCATCCAATCTGACGCCATTCGCTGTCCGTAGTCGTCCGAACGAAGCAACCGATCAACTACCCGACCATAGGCATTCTGCGAATCATCCCCCAAAAACTCATCAATTTCACTTAGCGTCGGGGGCAACCCCGTTAAGTCAAACGTGACACGACGTATTAATTTTTCTCGGGACGCGAGTTCCGAGAAAGTCAGCCCTTTGGATTCAAGTTTTGACAACAAGAAGTGGTCAAGCGGATTACTGACGCGTCCCGTGGACTTGACGGCAGGAAGAGCAGGGCGACTGCGCTGCTCAAATGCCCAGTGCTTCTTCCAAGTGGCACCTTCGGAGATCCAATCGGAAATCAACTGTTTCTCTTCCGCAGAGACCGAGAGATTTGACTCAGGTGGCGGCATCACTTCATCGGGGTCAGCCGATAAAATGCGTCTGAGAATTTCGCTTTCCTCAGGTTGGCCAGGAACAAGAACTTCAAACGCATCCTCCTTGATGTCCAACCGCAAATCTGCTTCGCGCGTATTGCTATCCGGGCCATGGCAGATGTAACAACGGTCGGAAAGAACCGGCCTGATGTCCCGATCAAAGTCCACTCTCTCCTGTACCTTTTGAGCGGACGCAATGGAGAACAAACAGAAAAAATGAACTGCGAAAAGGAAGCTGAGTTTTTGCATTTACTTTTTGTTTCGGTGTAAAAAAGCTTCACGAGATCAAGGTCAAACCCAATGTCCGCATGGGATGCCGTACATGCAACACGAATTAAACGCAAACTCGAACTGCACGATTGGGGCCCTCGATTCACGGTATCGCATCTGGCAAAACAGCGAGGGAGCACACCATGGCATTATGGCCACATTCGCAAATTTACGCGTACAGAAAAACTGCGACAATTTGTATATTTGCCGCGAAAAAAACAGAGATTCGCTTGCTAATCGCACAGACTGCAAAGGCACCCGAGCACTGGCGCAATCATTCATATTGCCGAACCAGAAACACGTTGA
>JAPOKD010000951.1 GCA_029977825.1 Planctomycetota bacterium
ACAGTTGCGGATCACATGATGGATCTGCGAAACGCTGCGACACATCTACAGTCCGTCTTTGACACGCGGGAACGCGGATACTTTTCACCAAGCGAAGATGAGCAAGTGGAGCATTTATGGGTGTCCTATCACGGCTCCCGGACGGCACTGCTTGAAATTGTTCAAGTAATCCGTAGTGAAGTGGGAAAAGCTTCGCGTGAACAGATTGGCCAATTTACGCTCGCCTATGCTGCAACACTGATTCTGGTGGATGCTGCGCGTAGCTTGCGCGACCTTTTTGGCAAGAACGACCTGGTCCGGCGAAAATTGAATGAAGCGTTTGACGATTTTCGGATTCCAGCTGGCAGCTTTGACGAAATACAGTTGTCATTGACAGACCCCGGCAATGCGTTGCAGATCAGGAACGCAAATGACTTTTATGAGCAGAATCAGGATTACATCCGGGGGTGTGCCGAAGACGATGAAACGCTTGCCGCAGTAGTTGACGTGATTGAGAAGTTGCGTGATGCGACGGATGTGGGCAAGCGGAAATATCTCAAGGCGAGAGTCAAAGAATTGGGAAGAAACACACGGGATCGTGTTCTGCTTGGGAATCTGAACAAAGCCATCTACGCAATTCTTGAATTGGGGGGGAGAGCGGTTGCGCATTTGAGTACCAGTCCCGAACATGTGCCGGCATTGCCAAGCAGAATCGCTGACCAAATCCAGGAACTGTTACAGCCCGGCGATGTACTTGTGACGCGTAAAGAGCACGCGATTTCAAACTACTTATTACCCGGTTACTGGCCTCACGTTGCTATGTACGTGGGCGATCAGCAGGTCGTTGAATCGATGAAAGATGGTGTCCGGGAACGGGAAATGTCTTCGCCATTCGGAAATGACTCGGTGGCTGTGATTCGCCCCATGCTGGATGCAGAAACGATTCAAAAGGCGATCGTGCGGGCACGGTCACATGTAGGCAAGCCTTATGATTTTGATTTCGACTTCACGCGTGCTGATCGACTTGTCTGCACTGAGGTGGTTTACCGCAGCTACGAAGGACTGGGTGAAATGCAATTTTCACTTGTCCGCAGAGCGGGGCGCCAGACCGTGTCAGCAGAAGATCTGCTCGGACTCGCATTGGCCGGAAAGAACTTTCAGACAGTAGCAGTCTACTGCTGTGAACTGAGTGATGAACTGCTTTCCGGTCAAGCGATGCGTGAGATCCTGGAAAAGACAATGGGGTCAGCCGCCCAACAGGGTGATCAGGCTTCTGCCTGACCTGAGTGACAAAAGTATGCCATTTCAGTGCCGGTCACTTTGCTCCTTAACCTGCTGTTTAGCGAAGGGCAGTTAGCAGATCACGAACCTGCTCATGAATATCAGTCGTGGCCCGGATGACGAGAACTTTTCTCATAGCAAAGTACCGGATAGAACCAGGACCGCCCCGGCTGTCCCAAAAGTCGGGTGCAATCACGCGTTGGATCAGTTCAACCAGCCGCCAGCCAGTGTCGGGAACCCCACCGGCAGCCTGTGCCCCCCGCCCTCTTTGAGCATTCTGCCCGGCTGCAGGGTTGGAGTCGTTTCCGCCATTTCCACCTTGCGACGCCAGTGAGTCATCACTGGGCACATTGGGGTTACCGGGTCGGTCGCCATCAGCCGGAAACTTCTGATCACCCTTATTGCCATCTGCCTGTCCATTATATTTCTTCATGGCTGCTGTAATGCTGGCGGACACTTCAGAAGAAAGATTAGGCGGTCGAGGCACCCCTTCTCTGGTCAATCTCTTTTCATTCTTTTTGGCGATTGAAATCAAACGCCGACGAATCTGGGTAGCATCACCTTGAAGCATTTTGCTGCCACTGTAACGCGAATCCAGCCGCAAGATCACGTACATGTCGCACAATGCGGTTGCCGCAGCGTTCTTTTCAGCGTCACCCTTGAGCACCGCTTCCTGACGTAATAGTTTTCGAGACTCATTGCCCAGCAGGGTCAGGGATGGCAGTTCCCGCTGCGAATTGTCGTCTTGCGCCAACCCGTCATTTGCCTTCGCCGCCCCGGAGACACCCATCAGGCTGGTAAGGCAGCCTAGCAGCAACACACAAACCTTCGATGCAACACATTCGTATCCTGTTAAACTGGGGATGACGGAACACCGTTGTGGGGTAAACATGTAGTGAACCTTGAATGACAGTTTTTAACGACCACGAAATGTTTTCAGATGAACGAATTTGCGATCGCTGCTCTTCCAAAGACAAAAAGATCGGCAACCGAGGGCAGAACACTGTGTTGTTTGCCAAGTAGCAGCAGATTTCTTCGAGCGATGAATCACCACTCATTGGTGGTTTCAGTCGTTACTGCAAACTCATTCTCAATCGCGACTTTCATTATCTTATCGT
>JAPOKD010000128.1 GCA_029977825.1 Planctomycetota bacterium
CCGGCCAACAAGCGACCCAATTGCCTACCATGCGTTATCCCACTCTCAACACATTTCCAGGTCGACATGGTCGCCAGTACACAGCGAGAGCCAGTACACAGCGAGAGCCAGTACACAGCGAGAGCCAGTACACAGCGAGATGCGGGGCGGCGACCCAATTTGCCTGAGCCAAGTTGCCTGAGCCAAGCGTCCCGATCTTTCCGCGAACTTTCCGCGAACGCCGATACCCCCCAATCAGTACTCAGTGGCTACCGATTTCAGATTCGCGGGCATAGACGGCTAGCGTTGACTCAAACGTCTCACCCCCAATTTTGAAGGCGGGCTGGGCATCGGTGTGTCGATTGCAATGCTCGACCTGAACACGGAACAGGAACCGGAACAGATGACGTGGAACCCTGAGCGACTGAAAGGCTGACAGCATGCGTTCATAGCTGACATCCTCGGAGAATAAATCTTTGGGCTCCGGGCTGGCACCTTCCGCAGCGCAGGCCAGCATTCTTGCCCGTGCAAGATCGTAAAGTGACTCGCCTGTCCATTGAAACGCGGAGATGACATTCTGCTTATCGAGTCGCGCCCGCTCATGAAACTCGCGAGTCTCACGATCGATGTCACGTTGCAACTCCTGCGGAAGCATGATCTTAAAGCCGATGCCGGGATGTTTCAGTAGTTTATTATCCAGCAACGGCCAAGCGAACCTTCGCATCAATTCAGATTTGCCCCCGGTCATGTGTGGCTCGTCAACCCGATCCATCAGGACGATAATGCCACTGAACCCCAAACTTTCCAAGATCGCTTTGAACTTGTTCAACAGTTCATAGCGGTCATCGGTTCGATCAAAGCGTGGCAAAGGCTGATTGGCCAATTCCTTGCTGGGGAATTGCTGCAGAATCTTCCGCAGCGATCCTGTTTCTCGTTTACCAACTCGCATGTGCCGGCGAATACCCAAAGCGGCTAAATGACACTTGAGCGTGCGCCACAACCACGGCGCTGATCCGATCAGAGTGATGATTGGAATCAGCCACAATGTCATACGCGACACGCTGCCTGCTTCCTCACCGTCCCCACCTCCCCAACTTCCTGTATACAACAGCACAACCAACAGAACGGAAAAGATAGCGGCGGCTACAGCGGCAATCAGGCTGATTTTGGATGAGAAATTGCGATACCCCAAGGCACGGCGCAACTCTGTCCAACGGGCGAGGAACGTGGATGAAGTTGACTGGTCATAGCTTGACGCCAACAACAACAAATCACGAGCCGCAGCACGATCCAGCGCGTGAACCCTCTGACTGCTGACCGCTTCCGCTGTGGTTCCTGTATCCGATTGCAGGATTCGGTCAATCAAGTCGGTGACACCGAGACAAAGGATCGCATCCATGTGATCCCACAAGCGCCAAGCATCCAGAACTCGTTCCGGCTTGCGAGCTGTCCTGCGCCCTAACCGCTCACAAAAGTGATCAAGGAACGGATTGAAGTCATCATATCGGATAACAAATAAACGCTCGTTAGCGTGCTCTTCATTGTACCGACCCAGATGCCGATCAATTTGCAGACGCATTGCTGTTTTTCCCGAGCCCTTGGGACCAAAGATGATCGAGGTCGATGGTTCTTTAGGGTCCCCATAAACCTTATCCCAGATCGGGTGGTAAGCACTGCTAATGCAGTACTCTTTGAATACCTGATCTGTTTGCGCATCCTCTTCGGCAAACGGGTTGCGAACAATCCCGTGATGTTCCAGAAAACTCTGAATGTTCATCGTGCACCTTCCCTGAGTGGCAATGCAAAGTTGCCGAGCTTATTTGTCGATGCCCTTGGCCATACCCACAAACGCTTTGCGATTTGCTTTCACAACATCGGCTGGACCAATCATTTTGAGAAAGAACTTGCGTCCGTTGGGATCTTCGAGAATGACTCCAACCATGGCATAGTTTTCCCGATTGACAACCTTACCACCAGCGAAGGGACCACCAACGCGTTCCGCGTAGTTGCCATTCACGTCAACGACGTAGACTTGCCATTTGCCCACTTTCATTTCTTCAGTTTTGCGAGCGTCCTGATCACCGCCAGCAAACTGACCCTGCCAACGCTGGATATTGGCTTTCACATCGCCACCAGCAGCCATCATCGTGACACGTGCAGTTTTCACATCGTCACCCTCACCGGCTTTGGCTTGGAATTCGTGCTGAATGATTCGCGACTTGGGCTCAACCCGCTTGAAATCCGCAGGTACGGTAATTTTGCCTTCGCCAAAGACGCTAACGGATTCCTTGGCGTCTTCCGCCTGAACACTGTTCCAGTTGAACAGCCCCACCACGCCCGCAGCGATCCAAATGAGTGCAACGTTCTTGTTGATGGTCATGAAATACTTCTCCTGAAAACGAAAAGCCTCCGAGTGAGGCATGATTTTGGGAATCTCAATTCTGACTGGCCGCCGGCGAAAAGCAAATCGTCCAGCATTCCAGCACCCCACTGTAGTGGATCAAGCAACAACTTGGTAAGGGAAGGCCCCTACATTGACCTCGCTGAACGGGTAGTAACCACAGGCCAAAATCACCGACCGCACCCCTTCCCGGCCACAAAGCGACTGATGATGACTGCAGTTTGCCAGAATGGCATCAACGGGAAGATCAGAGCTTCCTAGCGGTTGATCACATAAACCAGAACCGCGATCAGCAAAGCCGCAATGGCAACGAGAACGGCGATCAAACTGATGCGGCGCATCGTCCGTGACCGTCGTTCGGCCCCAATACCCGTGTCTCCAGTGAGTGCAATGCCTGATTTTTTCCCTTTGGCCCTTGCATCAGCCGACTCAACTTGCAAGGTCGGGTTCCCGGATGAACCGGTCACATGGCCGGCGGCAACAGGTGCTCCTGGCAGCTTGTCAGACAATTCCGGCAACGCCTCGCTGGCATCCCGCCACTGCGGCCACCCATCGCGCCACAGCAAGGCAGAAGCGGCAACGCGTCCCTGAGCAATCCACTCCTGCAACTCAACCGTCGATGCCGGTCCATACTGACCACCGCTAGGTGGACGGACATACCAAGTTGCATCGGGTTCCTGATCAAGGATCGAACCGGTGGCACTACGCGGAACCACCACTTCCTGCACCGACTGCTGACCGCCTGCTTCATCCGCCTCTGTCACCGCGTCTTTTGTCACCACAACTTGCGCAGCGGGCTCGGACGCACTGGGCGATGAAACGACGACCTGCGTGGCCACTTTTTGCTCAGCCATTACAGCGGTACCGCCTTGGCCTGTTGAGCTTGCAGCCTCTGGTTGAACAACGCGAACTGCTTCCACCGGAGTCGATTGTGCAGCGTCTTCCATCGGAATTCGAAAACGCGATTGGCACTGAGGGCAAACCCCCCGCCGACCCGCCAAGTCGCGTTTGATATTCAGTTGCTTTCCGCAAACATGACACGCAAAACGAATGCCCATCGAGTGCCTGCTAGTGACAAGGTGAAAAGAGCTTTACCAACATTTAAATGCGGAGTCCCTTCCAACGCTTCCTATCATAGCGGATGCTTGGCTCATGAAAAACTTGTTCCATGCCCGTCAAAGGCATGAGATGACGGTATTTTTTTTAATTGGTCGCCAAAACCTTACAACGCAATCCTATCACCAATCTTCGCTAACCGGACCCTGAACCCGATCTCACATTCGCCGAGGCCTTCTCTGCCGAATCCCTGAGACCCTTTATGCTTCCGTATCACTCACTCATCCCTGATTCCTGGACTCTTTCAGAAACCGCCCTTAGCCACAGGGGGAGACCACCAATCATCCAACGCCAGCGACAACTGCTTGATAACGCTGGCCCGAACTGGATCACCGAACAGGTTATTTCTTTCCTGCGGGTCACGAACCAGATCGAATAAGGCTGGACTTTGAACGTATTTATTCCAGGCAGATTGTTTTCCCTGTGACGCGGGGACAATCAACTTGTATCGCCCCTTCCGCACCCAACGATAAGCAATATCCCGTTCCGGAGCCCCGATGACCGAAGCGTCTCCTGGATAGATTTCTCCAAATACTGCACGTTGCTGGGACAGTGACGCTTTCCCGACGGCACTTGGCCATAAGCTGATACCTGGCAGTCCTGTTGGCCTATCCACGACACCTGCTGCATCAAGTAGCGTGGGCAGCAAGTCAATCGTATTGACCAAGCCAGTGTGCTTACCGGGCTTGGTCCGCCCCGCCCACCGGATCAGGATGGGTGTACGCAACCCGGGTTCGAATGGCGAACGCTTGCTCGTTCGAGTGTGATCCCATTCACTGGTTGAGGGTCGGAATCTCGCAGGATCGGGTACCCAGCCATTATCTGAAACGAAAACAAACAGTGTCTCTTCGTTGAGCCCGCGTCGCTCAATCATTTGCATCAGTTCCCCGACCGTTTCATCAAACTGCATGATCGCGGCAAAGTATGGCACCTCGTGTGGCTTCACGTTCGGGTTGGCGGCAACCGCGTGTCTGTATCTTTCCGGTGAATCGTGTGGCGTGTGCGGCAAGAAAGGTGCGTACCAGAGAAAAAACGGATCCTGTTGCACATCATCAAGAAATGCCGCAATAGGCTCCATTGTTTCGCGACCAATGGCGAGCCCATGATCCCCATTGCCGTGTGCAACCACTTCGCCACTGGCAAGCCGCTTGTCACCATACCGACCACCGGATGGCTGCGCAAGCGTCATGCCTTCGGTGAAGCCTGCATTCTTCCAATGTCCCTCCCAGTACTTTCCTGTTTGGAAACAGCGATACCCCCGAGCCGCCAGAATTCGAGGAAGCGTGGGGCGATCACGGATTAAACTGATCGCCCGTTGCCGCAACTGATCAAATTCAGCCTTTCCAATCTCAGGTGACTTGGTCAGCCCGGCAAAACCGGGCGGCGGATGATTGAAGTGCACTCCATGCTGATGCGGATAAAGCCCGGTAAGCAGGGTGACCAATGAGGGTCGACAAACACTCGATGGAACATAAGCATCGGTATAAATCGCGGAACCACGAGCCAACTCATCCAGATTCGGAGTTTGAACTCTCGAATTGCCCATGAAGCCAAAATCCGAGTACTGCTGATCGTCGGCAATCAACATGATAATGTTCGGCGAACGCCGAACATTGTCAGCGAAGTCGTCAGCTACCGAGATGCATGCAAAACAGATCCACAAAGCCAATGTTCGCATCAGCATTCGGCCAAAACAAAATATCCCATCAGAGTATACACACAATTGTTTTGACATGACGATGAGCACCCGGTGTTACTTTGCCATTTTCAGAACGATATCAAATTCTTTCTTTTTGACTGGCTGTACACTCAAGCGACTGCCTTTTTGCAGCAGCACCATCTCTTTCAGACTCGCTTTTTCACGCAAGGATGCAAGTGTCACCGGAGCATCGAACTTCTGTTCCAACTTGACGTCCACCATGTACCAGCGGGGATTCTCAGGATCACTCTTGGCATCATAGTACTTACTCCGCTTATCGAACGCATGGCTGTCAGGATACCCTGGCCGAGACACAACGGCTGTTCCTACGACGGCAGGTTCCTTGCAGGCTGAATGATAAAAAAGTACTCGGTCACCTTCCTGAATATCGTCGCGCAGAAGATTTCGGGCTTGGTAATTACGCACACCTTCCCAGCAAGTGGTCTGGTTCGACTCGTTCTCCAGATCCTCAATGGAATACGTCGTGGGCTCTGTCTTCATCAACCAATACTTCATAGTCATCTGGATTTGCCATCAAAAAACGTGGTGTGAAACTTTGAGGTTTAGCTGAATTATCAGCTCTTTAGAAATTCTTTGTAGATGGGGTGAATCTTTTGCCGATCTGACCTATGCACGTCGGGATAGGCGTGCCTAGCTGTCGCGTGCATCCATGAGGCCCGCGACAGCAATCTGGGCCACGGAACGGGCCGAAAGCTACCGTTCCCTCTTTTTGGAGGCCCAATTCATGAATGCTGATGCCATCCACGCCGCTCTTGGCCTTACGTTTACTGCAATTTGGCTGCTTGTTGGACAGATTCTAGTGGGGAATCGTCAAGACTGCTGAACGACGGCAGCAGGTTGATTGAGCAGTTCTGAAAATGTGTTTTGCAGATATTGCAGACTGAACACGCAAAAAGGATGTTCTCGACTGGACAAAATGGCATCCGAGGAAGCTTGCCGCCGAGCCGTTACTAGCTCTGCGGCAAGGCGACTCCGCTCTCCATCCAAACAAGCCGCTAGCGTCCGTGTGATCTCGGTGATCTCGCGATGCCAATCACCACGGGCGCCGGGCGCGGGCTGATTTTCCAGCAGCTGTTTTTTTCTCTCAATCAGGCTGCCGTCCAGTTCGGCCACCTCGGCAAAACGCTCGGGCTGAAACCGAGTGTCTCGCAGCTCACGTTTCAGCTGACTCACACGAATGGCGTTGTCAGAAGACTGATCAGATGGAAGCTTGACAGTCGCTGACATCACCATGAACTCAGGAGGATCCACCATGAAGAAAGAATGGATGATCCGATCACCCAGTTGATCGTATTTGGCACCTCCGATGCCGTGAATGAACAGATCGCTCAAGATCAAACGGGCGTACATGGTTGTTAGCAACGCACGTGGTCGCAGTTTGAATTCAGGCGTGATCATGCTGCTCAACTTCTCGGCAGCCAACTTTGGAAAACGGATATCAATCTCAATCTCTCGCTCAGCACGGTCACTGATCAACAGTTGATCATCCCTGAGCCGCACCCAAACAGGTCGACGTGCCGGTGATTGGTTTCCATAAATCCACAGCGGCGCCTCGAACCATCCATCCTGTTCATCAAGATTAGGGACTGGGTGGGCTGTGCTGCGGATACCATGCTCGCTGCGATATTGGTTAGCTGCCCCGTTGTAACAACGATGGAAGCGAGGCAACTCGGAAAGAATCGCCAGTACAAACTCCGCAAACGCAGTCGTACGGCAAACCACGCCGAGCGGAAGTTCCAGAGTTTTCAGACCGAGCTCTCCCTCCAGCCCGTGCCTTGCCTGGGCCATGGCGCACCCCGCCACTCCACATCGCTCGATTGCGGCTCGCGCGTGCTGCCAAAGGCGGTCCACACATGGCTCCTGCACGACAGGTGCAACTGCTTTTTTCACTCGCCCGGCAAACTGCTCAAAAACCTCACGGTTCTGGATCGTGGTTTGCTCGTACGGGACTCCTCCTCCCGCGTCGTCGAAGGGCACTGAAACGTAAGACGCCTGAGAGGTCTTGGCAGCCAACGTAGGGATACGAATTGAGCATCCGGAAGCCACGTCGTTGTCGACAACGAGGTTGATTGCAAGTGCACCTGTTTGCTGGGCAACATGGCTGAGAGCAAAATTCTTGAACCACACGCCAGGATGAAATAAAACAGGTTGATGACCTGCCATGACGATCGGACGGTCCAGAAGTTCATCAACAGACTGCCCGGCCAGCCAATCCGGCGTGCGGTAGACGGAAGTGTATCGCAGCGCGTCACCAATCAATTGCCGCCTGGCTTGATGCCGGATCGTCGCAAACAGTTGCTGCTTCGAGAGCATCCGTCGATTGGCTTGCAAGACGCGTGAAGCCTGATCGAGAGATGGCTCTACAAACGCCTCGCCGTGCTCTCGAGGGGCTCGGTACTCACGAAAAACACCGACTTCCAAATCAGCATCGCGATTGCCCACAGAGCGCATGCCACCGGATCGGTGATCAGCCTGGGATGGTTGCGAGTCCGGTGAGAGACAAGCGTTCCTCGTTTCATGTGCGGTGGAAGACTTCATAGGTTGCAAGCGACTTCCTCGCGCGAAGGAAACGAAACCCCCTGGGCCAACACACTCTCAAATGCATGATCGAGTACTTCACGATAGTGCTGCAAACGAGCATCGGCTTGATCCAACGCCCCTCCAAAGGACCGCTCAAGATCAAGGTAGATCAAGGGGACTGGAATCTCGACCACTTTCAATTCGGCCGCCGCCGCCTGGACCCACAACTGCAACGGCATCGCATAGCCGGCATTCGTTATGTTCAACTGTTCCAGAGCAGATGTTCGATACGCCTTGAAGCCACAAAACGCATCTGTCAGGGAATAACCCAACCGCTCGTTCAATTCGTTTGTGATGTTCCGATTGATCTTCATCCGCTCCTCCGGAGGGGCATCGTCACCTTCGTAATGCATCAAATACCGACTTCCTGAAACAATGTCAGCATCGTTCGCGGTCTGTATGAACTCCGGGATGCGGCACGGTTGATGCTGACCATCGCAATCAAGTGTGACAAGGCCTTCAAAACCCTCATCGATCGCGTACCGAAACGCGGTCGTGAGAGCAGCACCGTACCCCCGGTTCTTCGCGTGCTGAATGAGAGAAATGTCGCGGCGTTGCTGGAGACGTTCTGCCGTGCCATCAAGTGACCCATCATCGACCACAAGTACGGTCGACGCGTGACGCACAACCTCATCCAAAACGTCATCGACATAATCGACTTCGTTGTAGACAGGCAGTGCTGCGAGCCATCTGGAAGAATTTGTCATGTATTTGCAAATCGTGCGGCGAAGAATCGGAAAGCATCATTGTAGCTGCGAGTAAACGCCAATTCGGGTGATTCGCGTCAATCGGTGCACACTGATTCTAGGTGGGGTGCCGGGTTGGTCAATCATTCCAAGCGGGAACAAGGGCAGGGATTTACCCATAGTGCCGTAGAAATCACACGCAACTGATGGAACACTTCAAGCTTGCCAGAGACGTTTGACCCAAATTTCCTTTATAATCGGCGTTGTCGGTGGAGTCGCCGACTGCTGACCCGTTAATTGGTTTCCCAGCCGGTGTCGATGGTCGGCTCCCTCGACTAACTTGATTGGCTGAGGGCTTTCACGCGTCAATGACACCGCGAGGCTGGAGATTCCAACCCAAATCAAGCCGGCTCATAGCGAATCAGATCTGATGCCTAACCCTGCAGTTGCGACATCTTTCAGGCTGGCAAGTACCGCCCCAACACACATTTCAGGCATTCGCGAGTGAATCGCTCCCCATCCAAACCTGATCCTGACGAGCCTGATTCCGGTCAGTCGGAGCCAAGCCCACCAGTTCAGTCGAATGATTCACCCAATGGCGCAAGTAGCGACTCGACCGGCAATGTGCAGACTGACAAGACTCGTGGAATCGATGAGCCCACTCTGGAAATCCCCATCAACCGGGATTCCCAACCTGCAAGACATACTTCTGATTCGGTAGACACTCCAAGGCCCGACCTGTCGAGCGAGACAGCAGAGAACCAAGGCCCAGACTCGGTCGCGACCCTCCCAGATGCAACGCTTGCCGTGGAACAGACCGAACACGGCCAGAGACATGATCATGGCAACGCCCACGAAACGCCGAACCGCCTGGGGCGGTACCAGATCGAAACTCTTCTGGGTCGTGGTGGCATGGGTTCGGTCTACCGCGCGCATGACACCCAACTGGATCGCAAAGTTGCCCTGAAGATTCCAAAATTCGAGGCGAACACGAATTCGAGGCTTATCGAGCGTTTTTATCGTGAGGCACGATCGGCTGCGAATCTGGCACACCCGAATCTGTGTCCTGTTTTCGATGTAGGGGAAGTCGATGGCACACACTACATCGCCATGGCGTTGATCAAAGGCGATACCCTTTCGAGCCATATCCGCAACAATGCCGAATTGCCTGAACGATTTGCGGCGATCACCGTTTTGAAAATTGCAAGAGCAATGCAGGAAGCTCACGGCAGCGGGATCATTCACCGTGATTTAAAACCCGCCAATATCATGATTGATCACCGCAAGGAACCAATTGTGATGGACTTTGGCCTGGCATGCCCCGATGAACTCGGCGACGACTCGCGATTAACCCAGGAAGGCGCGTTACTTGGCTCGCCAGCTTACATGTCACCCGAACAACTTCGAGGCGTCAAGGATTCGATCGGACAAGGATCGGATGTGTATGCCCTGGGAGTCGTTCTTTACGAGATCCTGACTGGACGATTGCCCTTCGCTGGCAATGGTTCGACGATTTCGATGATCGGTCAGATCCTGACCGAAGATCCGACCGAACTGAAATCACTGCGACCAACCATCAGCACTGCCTTGGCCCGGATCTGCGCCAAAGCGATGGCAAAGGACAGCGCTGAACGCTACTCCTCCATGGAGAACTTTGCAAACGATCTGGAACGATTCATTCGCGCTCAAGCTTCGCGAAAAAACTCATCGAACAGCGGCACCAAAACGTTACAAGCCAACATCACGCAAATCCAGTTGAATGAGCAAAGCAAGCTGGTCAAAACACTTTGTGAATCCAAACAATTCAGTGCAGCCGTGCCCATTCTGCAGCAAATGCTCGACAACCCCCAGGCAAAAAATTCAAAGACTCACCAATGGGCTTCTGAGACCTTATCAAAAGTCCAGACGCGAATTGAGGAAGAACAGCGACGACAGGCTTCTGCAAATTCGACCTCACAAGTTCCTGCTGCCACGGCTTTGGAC
>JAPOKD010000675.1 GCA_029977825.1 Planctomycetota bacterium
ATCCTGCTGTTTTGATCGTCCCAGTGGGTCAATGCTTTGACCACGACGCCAGTGTCGGCGTCTGCCCAGAATTCGATCGTCTTCGGTACATTCAACTTTTTGGAACGCACCGTTGCGCGAATGTGGTATTCGGATGATCCTTGCTCATCAACAAGCTGAATTTCGTATTTTCGCTCGATCAGCAGAAGTAGTTCGTTGATGTCAAGCAGCAGTGGCTCGTTTGGGGATGTTGCCAGTCCAAGAATCCGTCGATTCGGAATTCTGCGTCGCAACACCAGAGGAAGAGTTCGATAATTGCTGGTGACCAGGACCGACCCGCCACTTCGTGCCATCCAGAATTCGCTTCCATCGCTTCCCATGATGTAGGAATCATCTGCGGGCCGGATCAGAAATCTCGGCTTCCCATTTTTTTCACAACGTATGACAAGCGTAAGCTCTTGTTTTAAATCTTCGTCGTTCGGGTTACTGATAGTCACTCGGTAAGTGCGATCCATCGATTCCAACGCCGCCATTTTTGCTTGCTGCAGCACGCTGGCAGCATCGACTCCGGAAGGCCATAGTGACCACGTGGTCAGCAGCAGGACTGTGCTTGCCGCCACCACCCATGAAGTGGCGACAGTTAATATCCTGCGCGGTGGTGACGATGCTGCGATCGTGGGTTCTTGACGCTCGCTATGGGCTTCTGAATCCGTTTCGACAGGATCCTGTTGGGCAGCGGCAGGTGCGAGGAATCCGTCGCGGCCCAGCGAATGCAGGCGTCCCTCCATCCGCATCTGGGTACGGAATCTCGCTCTCGTTTCAGGGCATGTTGCCAACTTGTGTGCTAATTCACTTTCCTGTTGGTCAGTAAGACGGTTGTCAAAATGACCAAGGATCAGTTCTTCTGTGAGCGCTTTTGTTAGCGTATTAGCCTCTGGTTCTGTTCCAGGTTCTGTCTCTGATTCCGTCTCTGGGGTCGGCTTGTTTTTGTCGCTCATTGCTGGCCCTCCGATAAAGCGAGTCGACGCTTAGTACATTCGTGGAGCATTTTTCTGATTCGACTGAGTGCTCTCTGGATTGCTGCCGGTGTCGAATTCATTTTGCGTGAGATCTCGTCGAAGGTTGCATCATGCTCATACCGCATTGCAATCAGTGTCTTTTTTTCCTGTGGCAGCTCGCCAACACACTTTTGCATCGCTGTTGCTTCTTGATGCACCAGTGACGCTGTCGAGTCATCCTCGCAAAATGTTGCGGAAATGGCTTCAAGCAATTCCGGTGCTGTAGCTCGCCCGTGGCGCTGGGCGGTTTCCCGGGTTCGAATTGCGTGTAACGCTTGCCTTCGTATGACTTCTTTGGCCCATGAACGAAAATCATGTATGTTTTCGTCGCTATCTGCTTTCTCGATGACGACGACCGCAGCGTTCTGGTAGACCTCTTCCGACAATTCTGCGTCGCGTGTGATTGCGTACAGATAACCCATGAATTCACTGCGAAGCTGCAGGTATTGTTGAATGGGCTGGGTATCGGTCATGACGTTCTCCTGTGTACCAAGTACGCCCGTGGCGAAATTCAGACAGGAAATCTGCGAAAATGCTCGGGAACGGCCGGAATCACCTCAAAATGGATTGCAGATGATCAGAATGGTCGCTCGTCACGCTGAAGAAAGCCTCTTGGAATCGTTAACGTTTTCCCTCTGAATTCGAGGATTGCAATTCCTGACTTGGGGCCTCGGTCCAATGCCGTATGCGACGGTTTCCAATTGATTTAAGGCTTGGAGGCCTGTTCGGCTCCAAAATGGTGCAGAACATTCATCAGGAGCTTGCTCATGGCCTCATCGTGATAAACGCCCCAAGCGGATGCGATCGAGCCGGTGTGGAAAACGCGACCTCCCTGCGGTCGTTCCCAGTAGATGATTTCGGCGATGGTCTTGTCATTGCCTATTCTTGGTTTGTGGCCCTCTGCGTTGTAGTCGATCACCGCTCGAGAGTCTTCGCTGCTGGCCACGGTAACGATCCCTTTGGGTTCGACCAACTGTTTGATGGCGGGATCAGCGGTAGCTCGTTGTAAGGTTGACAGGCGGACATCAAACTCGTGCCCCACTGCCCCGGTGTTTGCGTTGATGAACCCAAACGTATCGCCTTGTTCAAGTCCGAGTTCATGCGGCGTGTTGAAAAGAAAATGGTCAGGCTTGTCTACCTGATAGGGCTTGAATGCTCCCCCCCAGCCAATGCAGGTCAAGCCGACCACTTTCCAGGCCGGGTACCCACAAAAACGCATCAGGCTGCCACGTTTGAAATCGTGGCTGTGATAAAGCTCGCCCACCTGAGCGAGTTTACGTCCGCCTATTCCAGGACCATATTTGCGAACCTCCATGACTTCATCTGATTCGTCAAAGCTTACTCGCCAGAACATCGTGTTGCCGGATAGTACCAGGACGTCACCGCCGGCAGTCAAGTAATTATCAAGTCCATTGTAAGCCCGCGCTGACCAGTATTCGCTGTGGCCATTGACGATAACAGCTTGATAACCATCGAGTAACTTTGGGTCGCGATCCAGATCTCGATCCGTGATCACATCGTACTCGTAACCTCGTTTATCCAACCAAAGATGCAGAAAACGCTCTCCTCGCATCAAGTGACTGTAGGATTGATTGATGTACGTTTTGTTGGGATCGGCTGCCGGCCAAGGTAGTTTCAGTCCGATTTTGTACGTCGGCTGGCCGTTGCGATGATCACGGTAGCCACTGTAGGTTGCGGCGTCGGGGTGGGTAGTGGCAAGACCTCCAGTGCCCATCATGGTCATCGCCTGCCCATGATTAACAGGGAAAGGTGCGGAATTGTAGGCAAGCCATGTGTTGGTCGACATGAGTACCGCCAGCGGTGCCTTTGGCCGCGACTCAGGGCGACGGACGATGAATGTCGTAAAGTACCGCATCGGTTTGCCGTCCATTTCAAAATCAAAACGGCCCGCATAAATCCCCGATTTTGCTTCTTCGGGAATGCGGAATCGATGGTCCACTTTCCACCGTGCGTTGTAAAGTTCGTCGGATGCCAGTCTCAGACCGTGGCCGCGAGTGAGGTCGTTGCTGGGGTCGTAGCTTGTGTCATGCCGGTCGATCGCGGCTGCATCAAAGCTTGGGCCACCAATCATCCACGTTCCTCGATTGATGATGCGTCCATCACGTGCATCGACACCAGCGTCGGCGACGCGCGTGCCGCGTTCTTCGGTGAATGGCCAACAGGCGAGTACGGAAGTTCCTTTTGGTATCGTCAGGCCCCGATCTTTGACCCGACGTTGAAGTTGGTCCTGGTCAAGCGCCCGGTCGTAGATTGCGACCATCGAGATATCACCGTTGTAACAATTCTGCGCTCGTCCCTTGTCTGCGTAGGCCCCGAGACGGAGGGCTGTTTTCCCAGGACGCACCGTTCCAGTGAAGGGCCACTCTGCAACAGGTTTTCCGTCGATGAATACGCGTTTGACTTTTCCGTCCCAGGTCCCGGCAACGTGATGCCATTGCTGAGTCTTAAGCAAGCCTGGTGCTGTGTAATGCAAGGCCGAGGCTGTAAATTCGCCACCGCTGTCGGTATGAAATGCAATCCTGCCATCATTGATCAACAGGGCGATCCCGCAATTCTCGGGATAGTCGTGCTGGGTGATCAAGCCTTGCCAGCCGCTCAGGCTGAACGGGCGAATCCAGCATTCCAAAGTCATTGCATTTAATGGTCTCTCCGTCGGCAACCCGTTTTTAACGTGGACATACGAACCAGGATGGATCGGCTGTATTTTCGCGGAATTGTCGGAAAACGTTGTCA
>JAPOKD010000921.1 GCA_029977825.1 Planctomycetota bacterium
ACCATTCCGTTGATCCACATGCGACGCGGAGAGTTTTCAGGGTCCATCATGGCCGCACAGACTTTGGGCGCGGGGTTCGAAAAACACAAGTTCGAATTGCCACTGGATAAAGACAAATCGGACACTGTTTTGGACTTGGCCGCATTGAAGACACCCCCGGGGGACTACGTGATCGCCTTCTATGGAGGCGCGGTTGCTAAGTATCAGCATCATCCTCAAGGTGTGGCTCAGGCGAAAGCGGCGCTGGATCTTGCGAATGCCGCGTTGCTCGCCAAGAAAACAGAACTTGCAGAACTTAAGGCAAAGCTGGATACCGCCGCTGGTGAAGAGAAGAGCAAGTTGCAGAAGTCCATTGCCGAGTTGACTGAAAAAGAAAAAACGGAAGCGGCGAGAGTCAAGTCGGGAAGTGCTCGAGTAAGCGCGGCAACCTCTGCCGCCAAACAAAAAGATATCGTTGATA
Source organism: Planctomycetota bacterium (assembly GCA_029977825.1). Lineage (GTDB taxonomy): Bacteria > Planctomycetota > Planctomycetia > Pirellulales > Pirellulaceae > Rubripirellula. The sequence continues at coordinate 461 of JAPOKD010000921.1, forward strand.
TTGTTGTGTCGGAACCAATCAGGATTCGTGTTCATCCACGGGAATCGAAATGAGTAGTAACCCCTTTCATGCCTCAAACGTACATTGTCCTGGCCCCGTTAATTTGGACCGCCGTGGCTTCATGCGTTTTGGGCTGGCTGGATTCACCAGTCTGAGTCTGCCGGGTCTGTTGCGACTGCGTGCAGACAATCCGGATGCTACCAAAAAACCAAAAGCCGTGATTCTCGTTTGGAAGCCGGGCGGCTGTTCACATCTCGATACCTATGATCCAAAGCCGGATGCTGCACTTGAGTATCGTGGACCGTTTGGAACGATCGCCACCAAGGTCGCGGGGATGCGATTTACCGAACTGTTGCCAAGGCAGGCGGCCCTGGCTGATAAATTTACCGTGTTGCGTTCCATGCATCAGGGGGCCGGTGGGCATCCCGCCGGTTCAATGCAAATGTTTTCAGGTGATTCCGATACGCGGGACAAGCCCAAGCCACGTCTGCCTGACTGGATGTCAGTTGTTAACCATCTTCGGTCTCAACAGGGTCAACGGGACAATCCGCTCCCACGTTACGTTGGAGTCAATCCGCCGACAACTTACAACGGTCCCGCATACCTTGGCGACGCCTACGCTCCCTTTGCTGTGACTGGCGACCCAAGTAAGCCTAATTTCTCTGTTCCCAACATCGGGCTGACCAATACAAAGGAGGTTGATCGGCTTGATCGGCGAATTGCATTGCGCAAAAACCTCGACAATCTCCAACGAGCTTTCGATACCTACGGTGAACTTGAAGCATTGGACCAGTTCGAAACCCAGGCAATGACATTGCTGACCAACCCGCAGACGAAAGAGGCCTTTGACTTGTCGCGAGAAGATGATGCGACGCGCGATCGTTATGGGCGGAATTCGTGGGGGCAGCAATTGTTGATGGCACGGCGTTTGGTCGAAGCCGGGGTCGAGGTTCTTACAACCAGTCTACGCGGGCCGTTGTGTGGACGGGTGAACAATTGGGATGATCATGCTGTTAACCATCATGTGTTTGATGCCATGCGGTTCCGTTCCGAAGCGTATGATCAGGCCGTTGCTGCGTTGATTGAAGATATCTATGAGCGTGGGTTGGATGAACAAGTCCTTGTGGTCGTGACCGGTGAATTTGGGCGTACACCCAAAGTTAACTATCAACCCAGCACGGGTGCCGGTAACGCGAGCGCTGCAGCTGGAACAAAGCAACCCGGACGCGACCATTGGCCTAGAGCTTTCAGCAATATCTGGTTCGGTGGTGGTATTGAAACGGGGCAATTCATTGGGGCTACCGATCCTCGCGGGGAAGACGTTATCCAAAGGCATTGTGGCGCAGGTGATTTTCTTGCCACCATCTATCACCATTTAGGCATAGACTCGTCCAAAGTCTTTCTCAATGACTTCAATGGACGGCCAACGCCCATCGTTGATCATGGCCGGCCCATCAAAGAGTTGATCGCTTAAGTGCGTTGGTGTCTGAATGGCGATTCCCAGTTTGAAGCTAACTTGGCTGACATGACGGCAGAAGCCTGAATTGTCGCAGTGAATTGTCACAGTGGGCAGCTCTCACAGGTGAGTGTGGCCATAGCACTTCCAACTCCGGTGGCCGTTCGACGCTGGCGGCGAGGGCGTGACTGTGGCTTGGCAGGCGTGCCGTCATGGTTGGGCTAAGGCGATCGTTTCAAAGCTTCCCGGTGGCAAACAGGCTGGCCAATGCACCTGGATCTTCCGCCACGCAGCATGGCCTCTCCAGCGTGGCAGCCTTGTTCGGCAAACCGGGCTGCAGCGTCTAGAAGCCCGCGTGTTTTAGCGAGCGGTGTGTGCTGTCTGCTCCGTTCTGAGCTCGATTTGAATACAAACTACAAAGACGCGCCATCAAACAGGTGACACCGCTACTCTCCCTAGCAAAACGTTGACAGCTACTGTGAAACACGGGTTTTCACGGGCAAACGGTCATGTTTTGGATTTTGACGGTCGGTGGTGAATGGATTTGGCACACCTGCTGCATTAAAGCCGTGCAGACATCAACCGCGAAATTTTAATTGAAGGCACGGCCATGACATTATTTGCAAAGACAGCAGCTGCGTTAACTCTGGCATGCTCGGTAG
>JAPOKD010000651.1 GCA_029977825.1 Planctomycetota bacterium
CGCCGCCTGCCTGACCATGGTCGAGGGAAGCGGCAAAGTGTACGGAAACTCGTTTGCCTGTCAAAGGGAAGAAACCCCGTGTTAGGGACAGAATCGGGGATTTCTTTGACGTAGTCCGCGACTTTGCGGTTCGCTTTCGTGTTTTCGATTTTGCGGATTTTTGCTTTTGGGGGATCACAAAACCTGTGGGTCCAGCAGAATTGCCTCACCTGACCAGGCCGGGCCATGTGTTTTGAGCCGTCTTTCACCGAATTTCAGGCCTTGTCAGACTCAAGTTGTGAGGAACGGTATTGGCATAAAATCGACATTTCCACGCTCGCCATCGTCAGTCACACTACACCACAAGCTCCCTGTCCGCCTGAGCTTGAATTATGGCTCAACGATCGTCGGAGTGAGGATTTTCCCGTATCGAAACTCATGGAATCAATCGAATGATGGATCGTTTGCAAAACGCTTCGCTCATTTTGGCTATCGGATTATTGCTTGGAATCGCGTCTGCTTCCGAGGCTGCAGCCCCAAGTCCTGAAAAGGCTCTCGCTCTGAAACCCGTTCAGCCGGGTGTTGATTACGAGAAAGTGGCGTTGGAAAAGCAGGCGGAATGCAAAGTCATTGACATTGACCGGAACGATTGGTCCGGTTGGGAAGTGCTTGCCAAAGACGGAACTTTGCTCAGACGCTTTGCAGATACAAACGGTGACCAGCAGATTGACTTGTGGTGCTATTTCAAGTTCGGAGTCGAGGTTTATCGGGACATCGACAAGAACTTCAACGGTAAAACCGACGAGTATCGCTGGTTGGCGACCGGCGGGACGCGTTGGGGGTTGGACGAAGATGAAGATGGTTTGATTGACACCTGGAAGCAAATTTCGGCCGAGGAGGTGACCGCTGAGGTGGTGGCAGCTTTGCGTGACAAAGACGCCGACCGGTTTGCACCGCTGGTGATCAGCGATAAAGAACTCGGTTCGCTTGGTCTTGGTGACGCCAAAATGAAGCAAATTGCCGCCCTCGCTGGGACAGCAGTTCGAGGCTTTGGTGATCTGGCGAAGAAGCAGGAGGTCGTTGCGAAGGATGCTGCGTGGGTCCAGTTTGCAGCTGGAACGCCCGGTGTTGTGCCCCTTGGCACGGAGGAGTCGACCCGTGATCTGATCGTCTACGAAAATGCTGTGGCGATGTTCGAGCAGGCGACCGGCGGCGGGCAATTCATGGTTGGAACACTGGTGCAGGTCGGACCCGCGACCTGGCGAGTCGTTAGTTTGCCGGTGCTGGGTGATGATGACGTGCCGTTAGCTGGCACAACGGGAAATTTCTTCGCACCTGATGCGGCGACTGCGAATTCCGTGATGGAAAACGCTGGTTCAGCTCGGAAAACACAGGATCTAGTCGCACGATTAGAGGCGGTTGATACACAACTTGCCGGCGCTAAAGATCCAGCTGCAATTGCCAAGCTACATGAAGCAAGAGCAGGCGTCGTGGAGAAACTGATCGGTGTCTCGACAACGAAGGAAGACCGGGAAATCTGGTTCCGGCAGCTTGTGGACACGCTTAGTGTGAGCTCCCAGACAAACGCTTATCCCGGAGGCTTGGAACGCTTGAAAACCGTTTCACAGCGTTTTGCCGGCGATGATCAACTTCTTAGTGCATACGCCGATTATCAGGCCATCAGTGCGGATTACATGGCCCGCCAGACCCCGGATGCTGATTTTGCAAAGGTTCAGGAGTGGTATATCAATGCCTTAGGGCGTTTCGTGGAACGTTACCCAAACGCACCAGAGGCGGCACAGGCATGGTTGAACCTCGCTCTCAGTAAGGAGTTTGAGGACAAAGATAGTGAAGCATTGGCCTACTACAAGAAAGTCGTCAGTCTGTTTCCAAACGCCGATTCAGGCGAGATGGCAGCTGGTGCAGTCCGCCGACTCGAATCGGTTGGGCAGCAGGTGGAGCTAGAGGGAACGACGATCAAAGGCAAGCCATTTCGACTGTCAAAGCTTCGCGGAAGGCCCGTGCTGATTCATTATTGGGCCACCTGGTGCGAGCCCTGTAAGCAGGACATGAAGCAGCTCCGCCGTCTGTTGGCGACCTACCAGCAAGCAGGACTGCAGGTGGTCGGGATCAATGTCGACCGTAGCAAAGGCGAAGCAGAGCGGTATTTGCAACAGACTCAAGTGCCTTGGCTGCAGCTCTACGAGGCCGGTGGTCTCGAAGGCAGTCGGCTGGCAAGAGAGTTTGGCGTGCAGACCCTGCCAACCATGATGCTCGTCGATCCCAGCGGTAAGGTGGTGCGGCACAATGTGCGGGCTGCGGAACTGCAATCCGAGCTGGAGCGGATGCGGCAAGCCGCGAAATGATGCGGCAAGCTGGGAAATGAGGCGGTCCGCATCTTGTAACCGCTGAGGACGGGTGCCTGGTGCTTTCGAGGACTGGTCTCTGGCTGGCCCTCTGTTCATGCTGATCCGTTCATGGCTGAATCCTGTTGGGATTCTGCGAAGACGCCAGTGTCAGGCTCCACATTCGTCTCTGCCGGCCTGCGTAATGCGTATTTTGATTCGTTTTGCGGCCGCTTGTGCACGCTCTCTGAGCTTGGCAGCGCCGGCATATCGCAGCAATTGGTCGTTCCCCAGTGATGTTGCCCCAGTGATATTGCCGCGGTGATGATATTGCCACGACTCTGCTGATTTGGCAGTTCAGCTTCACCTAAGTGTCCACGTTGTATCGGAACTTGGTACTTGTATCGGGCTGCGTTTCTCCGCAGTGTTGGCTCAATCTGGTGAGTATGTGGCCCGCGTTCTGCCGCCGGGATTTCCTCGTAATCGCCAGTGTGGGCGTCCTTTTTGGGGGCATGAGTGCTGGCAACCGCTGCTTGCTCCAGGGCAAACCGTGGGTTTGCTGATTCGGCTCGTCAGAAAAGGTTTCGTTGGCGGGGCAAGGAAACGTCGGTTCTGTGTAAACTAACGTTCCTTATCCTGCGGGGCATTTTTTGCTCCGCTTTGGTGCGGTCGATCGGGGCAGTCGGCTGCGAGTTGGTTCTCATCCGTCCCCGCTTGGCCTATTTTCAGCAGTCAATGAGCTGCAGCCGAGCCTTATCTGTGTGGTGTCGTTCAGCCATGGCAAAGCGAAATGATTTGAAGAAACGCCTCAAAGCTGCGGATCGCCGGCGAAATCGTCGGCAAGCTGCTCAGGGCTCAGTCATCAAGATGGCTCCCAGCGAGGCGTCGGTCAGTCCTTCGGATATGATCGTTGACCATCTGCTGGCCTACGTTAGTGCGGCCAAGTCGCCGTCGGATATCGTGGCAAGAGCTGCATTGAAGGCTTGTTTCCGCGGCGATTTGCCGAGCAAGGAGCCTGCTCGAGGTCTGGCGATGGAAATCGAAAAAGTGGCCAGTCAGCCAGGGGTTACTGCACGTGCTTACAAAGCAGCGTTGAAGGAGCTTTCCGAGGCCGCGGCGCAGCACCAAAAAAGCCAGAAAGAGACGCCCGACGCGTTCCTCGCCTATTTGGCGATATTGGCAGGCAGTGTTTAGCCAGCTTTGCTGCAGGGAATCCACCTCAACTGGTTGCGACCCAGCACACAGGTCTGTCGCATCTGCCGGCCCAAGGTATCTGTGAGACCAATTGCAGCTGGGAGGGCCAGCATGTTCGGTCTTACCAGCCAGCGGCAAGCGACGTTAATGAAAACGACGAACCACTGTCTCGGCCAGCAGGCCGCTGCCGCTTCGGACAGGAACACGGCTGTGGACGAAATATCACGCTAGCTCACCAGATAAGCGGTAAACGCATCTCTGGTGGTCTCTTGGGCAGCCAGTTCTCGCACATTGATCCGCACGCGCCACGTTAGGTGGCGTATGCCTTATCACGAAATCAGCCGTCTGATGGTTCCTTGCGTAGTTGAAGCC
>JAPOKD010000550.1 GCA_029977825.1 Planctomycetota bacterium
CCCCGGGGATATCAGTCGATTGGAAGAGCCGGATGTTGTGATTCAAGTGATTTACCGTTGAATGATGTTCGGCTCGGAAATGTGTTCAGGCAAAGCGATCGAGCAGTGGTTGATTGGATCAGCCGACGAACACTCGCATGGCAGGGTCGTAGTCCAGTCCCGAATTGGTCAGGGTTGCATCATTTCGCAGGTAGTGAAACGCAACTGCGCGGCGAGAATTTCCGCTTTGATTCGCAGCAGAAAAATGCGGTGTATTACCATGGTGAAAAGAAACGCCACCACTGGCGATCGGAGCCGGGATCAATCGGCTCTGATCGAAGTGCTGTGGAGCAATTTGCAGATTGAAAGGTTCGTCCTCGGGTGCAAAGTGAGGTAGTATTTCTGTCTGGTGACAATCGAAGTAGTGGAGGCATCCATTGGTCAGCGTTGCATCGTCCAGGGCCACCCAAACAGTTAATGTTGCGTCAAGGTTGTCAGGGCCGAAGTAGAAATTGTCCTGGTGGATTGGTTTTGGGCTTCCTGCTTCTGGAGGCTTCATGAAGACCTGACTGAAAAACAGGTGGCAGTCAGAACCCAGCAACTGGTGGATTCGTGGAATCAAGCATGAATGGGTAGCAAGTTTGCGAAACGCATCACGATGAAATGCAGGGTGATCCAGTTTTCTTAGTAGCGTGGGTTCCTGAGTGTTGTGTTCAAGAAACCACGGGCGGTCCTCGAGACGGAGTGTAGCGAGAAACTCCCTACTCCAGAGGGTCAAGTCATCAAGTGTGGACTGAATGGTCGATCTATCAAAGAGATGGTGTATCGTTATGTGTCCTGTTCGCTGAAATTCCTGCAACTGAGTTTCAGTGAAGGCGTTCGTACACATTGATCTGTCCTCATTGCAATGCGATGGTCAAGTCAACGTAGCAGAAGGTCACTTGTGCTGGTAATCAACTTGTTATTCTTTGGGAACACTTGCGTGCAGGAAGCGTGCTATCAATCCGTGGTGGGACCGGCTGGGGAGGGGGCATCTGCTTCCGCAGGCTGTTTCTCGGTATTCTCCTCGGTGCTCTTGTTGAGATAATTCCTGATTTTAGTTGGTACCGTATTGATCGCCGTGTTTGCAGCGATGGCAATCAAAACAGCAAGGCCAAAGCCTGCAAATATCAAAGTTACGGGACGTGCCGCATGGGTACCCATCACATCTTTGCTACTCGCAAGCCAAAGCAGAACTGCAGCAATCAGTGGCGCGCCAACTACAGTTACGGCCTGGGCGGCAATGATTGTCGGCGCGATATCAAATTTAAGTTGTAATACGCAGACTGCGACGACCATACCTGTAAGTAATGCGACGGTGGTCATGATTCTGGGAGCTTTATCGTGAGGCTCACTACCAAAACCAAGGCAATCCGAGACGATGAATCCTCCAATCATGGAGTTGACAAGAAATGATGAGAAGGCTGCGGAAAACAACCCCAGACTGAAAATGTATTTCCCGCGTGTGCCAAAGGTTGGTTCCAGTTCATCAGCCACCTGAATCGGATCTGTCAGTTTGATGTAAGACCCGTCGTAAAGTCCTGCGGCTGCTGTCGACACAAGCATGACAGTAATCAATGCCATGATCACAGCGCCGACACGGGCATCCATGATTCCGCTTTTAACCTGGCTCGAATCCCATCCCTTTTGACGGACCAGATAAGATTGGTAAAAAGCAGCAGTGATGACGAAAGTTGTGCCAATCAGCCCCAGCAGGGAAATCAGTCCATCGAGACCCTCTGTTGTTGTCGTTGCAGAGTCAGTCGATTGAGCGAATGGGATGAAGCCCATCAACAGGTCACCCAAATCGGGGCGAAGCACAATCAGATTAATCGCAAAGCTGATCAGCATCAGCGCAACAAGAAACATCATGAGACGTTCAAGGACGCGATAGAGATTTTTGAAGGCGAATAGAAATGTGATGGCCAACAGGTTAAATAAGATTACCAGTACCGTGACGACCGTTTCAGACTTGGTGAATGCAGTAAAGGCTGCCGCGACTCCCAGATTGTTGCCCGACTGAAAAGCAGCTGAAATGAAGAACACGCAGCAACCAACCATGACAGCAAGCCACTGACCTGCCTTTTTTCGGATGAGATTACCGGGCGAGGTCTCAGCGACTGCTCCAAGTTTGGCTCCAAGTGTCATGTAAACCAGCATGAAAGCGACGGAAGCAATGACGATCCATAGCTTGGAATAGCCATCGTTCGCTCCAACTTTGGAACTGGTCAGGATGCTGCCAGGACCGATGACAACGCAGGCGGTGATCAATCCTGGTCCGATGCGTTGGTACCAAGGACGGTTTAAAGCGGATGAGTCAGACATGGAATCGGTGGGCTTGGAGGTGAGGATGACAACGATAGTGTGGACGACGCGGCACAGCGTTGCAACGTCGTCAGTGATCTAGAAATCCCAATGGGGAAAATGTTGCAGGTCAATGTGTTGTGATATTCCCATCGGCGCTGCATTCACGCTGTCCAGTTGCAGTTGACCGTTGCGGGGCTGCAACGCCAATAAATCTGAAGCATTACGCTGATAAAGATCAGGATGGTCTTGTGCGGTCTGGTTCTGAATCGGCGCTGGAAACATACTCAAGCCGGCAAAGTAATGGTGACCGTTTCTTTCTACATGCGAAATCCCCAACGAAGCGACTACGGCCAAATCCTGCAAGAGTGCGACTGGTCCGATGTTGCCTAAATCCTCTGCAGACAGAATGAGTTTCCGATTGCCTGGCTGCTCCCTTTGAATGGTTCCCAGAGCAGCGATGCTCTTGATGATACCCTTGCAGTTTTTGTGACTCGTTCCCGCATAACCAAGGTCCAGTGCGGTTGGTAGAGAATCAATCTCTGCATCAGATTCATCGATGATGACGGGTGGAGCCTCACGCCAATCCTCTAACGTGTCTTTCACTTCCGGCCGCAATGCAGTGTCGCGGTGCACGGGCTGTTCCACAAATAGTAATGACTGGTTCACCATGCCTCGAATTGATGCATCATTATTCAGTTCTTGCCAATGGTTTTTAAAGCTTGCCATCGTTGCGTATTGTTCATTGCCATCCAAAGTAAATCTCATCGATTCTCCGACCCGTTCCCGCAACAGTTTTGACAAAGATCTCATTCGTGGCAGATCGGCATCCAAACGTCCGGATAGCTTTATCTTGAAATAGCGAAGACCATAACGATCTATGCTGCTCGTCAGAGACTGTGGCAGATTGTCTTCCAACTTTTCCTCAACGGGTATCTCCGATTCGGTTAGTGGATCACCAAGGCCAATGGTGTGTCGCAGTTGCACTCGGCTGCGCGGTTGCGATGGCAAAATGTCTGATGGACGCTTTCCAGTCAAATGACTGCGAATCGCTGAGAGGTCAATGCCCAGTCGATTTTGAAACAGCACAGTGGAAAGGGACGACCTTTGCTGTCTGCATGTGGCATCCAGTGCAGCACGTTCCATCAGGCTGACACCGAGATTGGCTAGTAGTGGTGGCTGTCCGTTTTCAGCAGCCCAAGCTGTCTGTTGGTCTGAGAGGTCCATCCACCACGAGAAGAAATCCCGGTGCGAATCTCTGGTCATCGCAAAGCGTGCTGCCTGTTTAATGACAGTCAGCATCTCAGGTAAGTCATCAGCCTTGAAATCTGTCTCAGGATTCTTGGTGAACCACTTTGGTGGTAAGCCTTCTGATGACGTCCCCTGCCACATTTGATTGTCAATTTCTACATGCATTCGTACAAATAGATGTGGAACTTCGCACATGCTTGCGATACCGTACCGAAACGGAAATCGTGTCTGCATGTCTAGTCGGTGAAAATCAATTTGATGGACTTGCATGCTCATCGATTGAAGTCAGCTTTTCGTCTGGGTTGTAGGTGAGCGATGAATACCGGTGTGGTTGGTGGGCAAAGTTGCACATCGTCTGCGATGTGGTGTTTTCGATGATGTTGCTTCGAGTTTGCGAAGGGCATCAAAAAGAGCGACCCCCAAATCCCAAGCCGGAAAAACTGTAACAGTCTGCCAAAGTCGCTATGAGGATCAGTCCAATGAGCAAGCAACCCGACAAGTCCGTGATACGACTTGATGACTTTATCAAACGCAGCGGTCTGGTGGGGACAGGTGGCGAAGCAAAAATGTACATTCAGGCTGGTGATGTAACGGTTAATGGCAGTGTGGAGACGCGGCGGCGAAAACAATTGTCTCTGGGAGACCAGATTGGCTTGTTGGGTGAAGTTCTGACGGTCACACCATTTGATGATTAAACTTTTCCGGTTTTGCCGAATGGATGGAAGCTGTGAGCGTTTGAGCAGTCCATGCGGTGCAGTGTCCGATGTTTAAGATTGCTGGGCGATGCGTTGATGCGTTGCCACAATCTCATTCCACTTTACAGCAGACTGCAATGTCTGCCCGCGAGCGAGGCGGAAGGACCTGCCTGTCATGAACCTCAACAACACGTTGACCCGCGCGGTCATTGCAGCGGTGGCTCTCGTAACGACCGCCAC
>JAPOKD010000217.1 GCA_029977825.1 Planctomycetota bacterium
CGTATGCCCTTTGTGATCAGCTTGTCACCAATGGAGAATTCCTGGATTTCGTCCAGGATCGCGGTTATCAACGCGCCGAGTTGTGGCTTTCCATGGGCTGGCACCACATCAATCAGCACCGGGGGAACGCACCACTTTATTGGATCTATCACAATGACAAGCCCTGCGAGTTCACACTCAATGGTCTGAAACCACTCGACCTAGCCGCCCCAGTGACGCACCTCAGCTACTTCGAGGCGGATGCTTATGCCCGATGGGCCAGAGCGAGACTACCTACTGAAACCGAGTGGGAAGCTGCGGCCAGCGAATACCCGGTTGAGGGGTGCTTCGCCGAAGACCATTACGATCTGAATCAGGCAGTCCATCCATTTCATGGCCTCAAAAACGGCCCATTTCAGGCGCTGTTTGGAGACTGTTGGCAATGGACCTCCAGTTCGTATTCAGCGTATCCCGGTTATCAGCCCGCGGATGGTGCGCTCGGCGAATACAACGGTAAGTTCATGTGCAACCAATACGTGCTGCGTGGCGGATCCTGCGCTACGCCTCGAGGACATTTACGGACAACTTATCGAAACTTTTTTCCGGCCGACACACGCTGGCAATTCACAGGTCTGCGACTCGCCAAATCTTTCCCCTGATCAAGTCCAAGTTAAATGAAGCAACGTATCGATCCCGGCCCCGGTCGTGAATCCGTTTGGAATTACCCTCGACCACCAGCCCTCGAACCTTGTTCCAAACATATCCAGATCATCATCAACGGCCAGACTCTTGCAGACACAACATGTTCTTTCAGGGTACTGGAAACAAGTCATCCGCCTGTTTACTACCTCCCACCAAAAGACATTGCCATGGACCGCCTTAAAAAGATGCGTAGCGGTTCGTTCTGTGAATGGAAAGGATACGCATCCTATTACACCTACTTGTCCGAGGGCATTGAGATCACCGATCTCGCATGGTGTTACTCTAGACCAAATCAAAGTTTTGAAGCCATCAAAGATCATCTGGCTTTTTATCCACAGAAGACAGAGTGCTGTTATGTTGACGGTGAAAAAGTAACGCCACAAGAAGGAAACTTCTATGGTGGTTGGATCACTGATGACATCGTGGGTCCATTCAAAGGCGGTCTGGGTACGCTGGGCTGGTAGTGCACCAGCAGGTAACTTGTACTTACCAAAGCCGCCTGCTACTCAGGGGCTGCAAAAAAAATCAATTGGTGACTGTGCTGATAAGGCTGCATCGATTGCTATTTTGCCAACCAGTTTTTTACCTGACTGGCGTCAGGTAGATCACACTGCCTGAACTTGGTGATACTACCTACTGCATCGTCATAAACCAGCATCGTAGCTGCTGAAAGTTCTGCTGCGACAGGAGAATCAATCAACAGCGCGGAGTCTGACTGATTCATCTGCCCGAGGATACGAATTTCAAGATCATGCTGTGATGCACGAGGTAACCAACGCGACACAGTCTCCGCAGATCCAGCAATCAGAACCACAAATACATTAGCAGCTGGTCCATCTCTCAAGACCGCTTGCAAAGCGGCACCACCGGAAACGCCGCCTGATGTCGAATCAAGTGAAAAGTTGAAAGAGTCATCTTGCCTAAGGTCTCGAAATCTTTCCAAGGGGTCGATGACCACCACCATTGGTGGAGAATCTTCTACCTCTGAACCTCGTTCCTGAATCAACTCATTGAGACGAGACATTTCACCGTCAGCATCTCGTGTTTTGACACTCCTGGTGGAGATGCCAGCATCTTTGAGCCACTCCGCTCCCGACTCCACATCACCTGTTCGTGCCCCATCAAAATAGACTACCTCCAGACGCGAGTCGGACTTTGCCAGCCCAGAAAGACTTGAGGCCAAAAGTGCATTACGTAACTCTGCGTTGGCGATGATCAAAACATTACGACCTGGCTCACGCTCCAATTTGACCCGCTGCGGAGGACCAATCTCCACTGATTCGCCCAACAACCCGCACAGGCTATTCTTGCCCTCTGAATTCAGAACAGAATCTGCCATCGCTGTCGACCAACGACAAGGCCGGTTTCCCTCGAATACGACCATTGGCATCAAATCGTCTCGATAAGCTCCGTCGCGATCCGCAACCGACGTCAGCATTTCGTGATGTTCCGCAGACGACAACCAAGCTACTTGGAACGGTTGATTTCCCTCGACAAGTCCACCAGCATCATTGTAAATGGCTTCACCGGGGCGACTGATCAAACGAGCTGCAGTATTGTCATCAGCAAGAATCATTGCTGCATCAGACTCGCTGCACTGCATGGCGATCCGGACCGCCATCTGCCCCAATGTTGCCCTGGGTAGGGAATAGGCTCCAGCGAGTGATTGACTACTGAGTACCACATGCATCCCGAAAGATCGTCCCTGTCTCACAAGACGATCGAGCAACATCGTACAGTCACCTGCCAGACGATCATCACGAACAAACAGTTCCTGAAACTCATCAACAACCAACATGATCCGCGGCATCACTTCTCCGGTAGCCGCCAGGTATTCGGCAAGATCCTGAACCCCGGCTGCTCGAAACTTTTCACCCCGCTGCTGCAACTCTTCATCAAGGCGCTGCAAAACGCTGCGGCCGAACTCACGTTCGCTTTCGATCCCCACTACCCGCGCATGTGGTAACTGGTGTTCAGCGTACAGTTTGAACTCAACGCCCTTTTTGAAATCAAGAAGGTAGAAATGCAGCTGGTCAGGCCGATAAAGGTAGGCACCCGACATGATAATGGAATGCAGCAACGTGCTTTTTCCAGATCCAGTCTTACCCGCAATCAACACATGCTGCTGAACGCCTGTCCCGAGGTCGATGCACAAAGAGCGATTGGCACCCTGGCTGCCGATAGGTATTTCGATACCCGCTCCAGTGGAGCCAGCAGCGGGCTCATGCCCGGAAAGCACATGGGCCAGCGGTATTTCCACATTGGCTGCTGCAACGGCAGCCTTTCCTACCTGCTCCACCAGCTCATCACGCATCTGCGCCGAGGGTGCAGGAATCGGTTCAAAGGGCAGGTCATCCATACCTTCGGCCTTCAAATGCCATTCACCCTGATCATCTATAGTCAACGACAGTAACTTGTCTGTGTCGGGTAGTGGAGTTTCCGGCGGCCACGGCTTTTTACGATCGCAGACAAGAAAGGTGAACACGCCACATCGCAAGCCACTCTCCAACAGAGCTAACAAATGTCGATAGCTTTCCCGTGAGAGTGACTCCGGGAAACCAACCGCAGCAACCGCCCTGTAGGGTTCCGCCATAGAACCAGCAACTTGATTGTAGTCCTCAATTCTCTCAAACCGATCTCGCAGGCTGGCTTGCAGAACATCCTCAACATGATCAGCCAACTCACTCAGACGGCTTTCAATCTTTGCATCCGTTGTCCAGACTCGATGTCCAACCAGAGCCGGGTCATGGTCAGCCAACGCCATAAACCCCGTAAAATGCTGCCCTCTGCCCATGGGATCAATCATGGTCAATTTCGCACGTCCAGCGGGAGCCGCAGTAAATAGACGCCACAGTAGTTGATGCACCAGATCGATAGCCTTATCCATGTGAGCTTCTGAACATTCAATGATCAGCCCACAATGGATTCGGCGATGCAATACAACCGGCAGGGTTGGTGGGATCTGGATTTCGTCCAACAATTTGGAGGGGTCTTGAGATGCAAGAGCAGCATCCGTACGGCTTGCTGATTCCTTGCACTCAGTACCATCCTGATTTGATTTTTCTGGTGATTCCAAAATCCGGCGCAAACTGTCTTCTACCTTCAAGCAGCCCAAAGGCAAATAATCGATTCCGTCACTTTGAGTCTTTATACTTTCCGCCAATACACTCCACGCAGGGAACCTCTCCGCGACCCCATCATCAGCTGACTTGATTCTTTTCAAGGCGCGGATCACGCCCTCATTCAACCGGTGAATCAGATGATCAAGCTCCTTTTGCCGTATGGCTGATTGTACATCGCGCTTTGCCTGAATTTCCTGATCGGCTTCCATCAGTTGTTGGGAAATAGCCTGGGCGACTTCTTCAGCTTTCCCATGCATCTCATTCCCGATCCGAGTCGTATTTTCTTCGTACTCAACATCAACTTTTTTCAAAGAATCTGCCAAGGTCACTTGCTGTTTTTCCTTCTCCGCGGCAAGTCGTTTCTGCAGCTCAGCCATCTGCTCCTCTTTCCAGCGTTCAGCAGCAGCCAAATGTGTATCGCGCCGCTCCACCAGTTCAGCGGACGCGGTTTCTGCAACTTTTTTCGAGAATCCCCGGGCATGCGTTGCGAACTCATCTGCCAGACATCCAAGCAGCACAACTCGTGGATAGATGCGGCGGGTCATCCGTTTGAGTGGCCACAGCAAGATAAGGTACGTGCCGAAACCGAGGAGAAACGCAGGAATAATTCCCCCTGCCGCCCAAAGCCATCTTTCGGACGTATCCGAAACGGTCAGTAGAGCACCAACTGCCCAAATGACGAGGAACACGGCGACACCAGCGGGCAGATAGAACGAATCCACAATTTTAGATGCGGCACCAGACTGAAGTTCGATCACCAGCTTCTCGCACTTGTTCGTCAAGCGACCCAGTGATTCAATCGTAGCTTTAATCGTTTCGGGTTTAACCTCACTCAGGTCCTTCAATTGCTCCGCATCAGGCTCGATATCGGGAAGCATGTCAAGTCGACGAATGGTGAGGTGATTCGCTTCTTCAATCTGCTTCGCCAGCGGCAACAGCGCCTCATCAATCTGCTTGACTTCTTCACGCTGCTGTTGGCCGGGTTGATTTTTCCGGTTCTCATATTGTTCCCGAACCGCCTGACATCGTAACTGAACCTTTCGTTCGATCACGAGCTGTTCTTCGACACCCTTTTCTTTGAACAATTGCGCGAGTCGGCTGAGCTCAATCCGATTTCGAATGGCCGTCTCTTCATAAGTACTGACCAAAGTCTCATCTGCCTGATCCCACGTGGACAACATTTCGCGGCGCTTGGCCCGACACTGTTCCATGGTAGTGGCGTGGCTGACCGCGTAGCCTCGTTCCTCTTCTTCCTGCTGCTGCAGATGAAGGTTGTGCAGATCGGCTTGCTTGGCCAAACAATGATGAAATCGCTTCGACAAGCCATCCAACAGTTGGCGTTGACGATACGTTCCTAAAAGCCCAGTCGAACTGACAGTATTGTCTTTCATGATCACGATAGGGGAGAGAGGAGAGAAAAGCAGCCCTTTCTAGTCTAACCCGTCCGACGGCACGTGATCGTCTTTCAACTCAATATCTGCCTTCCTGACCGAATCGCAGAATTCGTGCAGGGTGCCGGTAAATCGACTCAGACTGGGCCCCAGTGAAGAAAGATGTTCCTGCTCAAACTTGCGACAACGATCATCCAGCCAATCTTCGCGAACCTTGGTCCAAAGTCTGGCAAACTCCGTGAAATCACGCTGAATCCGACCTTCACAGTCTGCAACGCGGCCTATCTGAAACGCCATGTTAGCCCTCCCGTTTGGGGGATATCAGGATTGCGAATTGAAGGTTCGCAACATTTTTCTGCCCTTGTACAGGTTAAACAAATCGTCGGCGGAAAGCGGCCTCAAACGTCCAGAAATTGGACGATCAATCGTTTCCAGATTATCGGTGATCACGACACATTCGGTGGTTTCCCGTACCGCATTGAAAAGCCCTGCTTGCTCATCGAGGAAAATTCCCAACATGAGTGGCTTCATGGAACGATAACCAAGATGCTCCAGATGTTTGGAGAATGTCTCCATGGCACGCTGCTGAGCATCATTCAATTCGTCTGCCGCAACAGTAAAGATCTCGTCGTGCTCGGCATGCCAGCCTGCATAAATCGCGTAAATATCATCGACAGACAGATTTGCGACATCAGTCGACATGGCGAAACAGACTGGACCTGTCATCCCAACATTACTGTATGTGCGCTCGCCCATGCTGTACTCAAATCGCACGAGATAAACATCAACGGGGTCGTTGTAGCTCGGCCATAAAAGCCGCCTTTGGTCAATGACTTCCACGGCAGTGGGTGGGACACCCATCTGCTGTGGCTGAGTCAGCCACAATGCCATCTCAGCCTCGGCAGTTGCTTTCTCGCCACGATCATCATCCTTGACCTGATCCCCGATCCCAATTTCATCTGCGTAATGGATCGCCCTCAGTCGAGCCGCTGGATCCTCAGTCAATGCCAACAGTCGTTTCTTTCCATCATCATCTCCCAGCTTGGCAAGTGCACCAGCCGCTTCACATTGAACCCTTCGATGTCGCAACTCAATCGTCTGATTCAGTTTTCCAATGGAAGTCTCATCACCAATCAAACCCACAGTATCACAAAGTGACACGGCCAGCGCGACGGCTTCGCCTAATGTTGCTTGCACTGTCTCAACATCGTCTCCAAACGCTCTTGGATTTTCTTCGAACAGACTTAATCTTCCACTGACTTCACCCAGCAGATGATTCAACATGGGTAAACGATCACTGGCAGGATGATCTTCGGCACGACCTTCTCGAAACAGGTAATTTGCAAGATCCAATACCGGCGACGCCAAAGACGCATGTTGTAACGAATCCAGCAATGCTGGATACACAACATCAATAGACCAGTCCGAGTGCTGCATCAGCGGACTTAATACCTGTGCTGCTTCCATCCACTGCTTGGGCGGCATCTCTTCCAGCAGGAAAACCAATTTACGCAAAGCTTCGTCACTGCGATTCATTGCCAATAGCTGTAGCAACAAAAAACGATTAGTCGTTTTGGATGGTAGCACTTCCATGATTTTTTGCACTTGGTCAGGATCCAACTTGGATACCACTTCGTAACCAGCCTGCAAAACAACGGTATGAACCACACGGAGAATACCACCAAGAATGGCCGGATCTGATGCTGATATGAGATCCGCTTGACCGGCAATCTCCTCGATCAGAAGAGCCCCTTGACCCTCAACCGATTCAGCCAACTGACGCAATTGCCATCCAGCGGCAACGGGATCAGCTGAGGATCCAAGAAGCGGCTCGAGTTTTTCTTCAAACACGGAATCTTCTGTTCTGTTCGAGACTTGGTAGCACCACGAGTGTGCTTTGTGATTTAATTCATGACCACAAGAAACCCATCAGGGTTCCATTGCCTGTTGGTCACTCATCGCCTGCGAGGCAGTCCGAGCCACCATGACTCCGCAACGCTTCTCGACAATACCGAGGTGGTGATGCAGGTGTCCTGCTGTCAGCCAGGCAATCGCACGCACAGTGATGGTAAAACCATCGACCTTCGCACTGGAATCCCAAGACGAAGGGACAATTCGACGTAACAACAGCAAATTAGCCTGTCTCAGATGGCCGAGTTCTGCAACCAGACCACCGAAATTGCCCAATCCAAACCTGCGATCGGCATAAGCGTTTTCATCCCAGCCCGGTAAAGGTGTGCTATCACCCGCGGCGATTCTCAACATGCGGTAACCAAAAACCCGCTCTGCATCAACACAGTGTTCGAAAACCTGGCGAACTGTCCATCCATAGGGTGCATGTACCTTGTCAATTTGCTCCGTACACAGATGGCTGGCCAGCTCACAGATCCAATACAATTGGTCTTCCAGCACACGGAGAATACACTCGCCCTCAACTTGATCAATCAGACCCTGCTGATACTCAGTCCCCACTTCTGTATTTTCGGGGCGTCGGCTGGCAATTCGAGTCATCAGTAGTCGCTGCTGGTAAGTGACTGGTACATGAATGGTGGTAACTTAATCGCAATGAGCATCGCTCCACAGCCCGCAGGATAAACGTTGAAAATTGTGTGACAAGTCATACGCCGGTAACTTGAGCCCCCGCAACTGCCCTTTAGCCACAAGCTTGGCAGTCATCTAAACGCATAAATCGAGCCAAAATCAAGCCGTCCACCTACCTCCATGACTGCAGATCCGGCGAGATCGTTGAGACCATCGCGACGGTGGGCTTGCCTTGCTGTAATAGTTCAAAAATATGCGAGGGAAGGTAATCCTTGGCAATGTGTCTCAGTCGCAGTGACCTGGAAGGTCCGTCGACTGGGCAATTGCTATACCCAGTTTCGGTCACGGTGAAACCATGGCGTATCTGTGCATTTTCTTTACAGTCATTGCCGTTTGGCAGCTGGGCATCAGGTATCACCGGGCCCAGCGGTTGAAGGAGCTCTCGAAACGCAGCACTGCCGAACTCGGGGAACTGAAGCGGCAGCTAACGAATCGACATGTCATTGTCACCCATCTGGCGGACTCCATTCCGAAGTCATTTGACCCAAAGTTTGAACGACAGAGACTGAGAG
>JAPOKD010000612.1 GCA_029977825.1 Planctomycetota bacterium
ATTGAAGGCCGTTGTGCGATGCGGTAAGCCCGTTTGAAGTAGACCACTTGGGACATCAGCGGTAACTTACCAACCGACAAACCCCACATCGAAACCGAGCCTTATCCGTCGGCTCATGCAACTTAGCGCTCCTCTATGAATCAACGTCCACTGCTTGAGCGACGTAGCCCATTGGGAATCAGTTATGCGCTGTTGATTCTAGTTGCCTTTTTCTTTTTGTTGCCTTCTGGCTTTCGAGCGGCCAGGCTGAGCCTGAATCAGAAAGAGAACGACGTCAAAGACTGGCTTCCCAGTGACTTTCCTGAGACAGCTGAGTTGGAGTGGTTTGCTGATCACTTTGCTGGTGAAAGCTTCGTACTGGCAACATGGCCTGGCTGTGTCAGTGGTGACCAGCGTTTGAGTTTGCTTGAGAAGAAACTGCTTCACGAAAGCGAAACCTTTGATCCCTCGGCAGACTTTCCTCTGGAACTTGCGCAGAGTTACCAGCGTGCCAAGAAAGTAGGGAATGACCTGCAATTGTTGTTGGCCGGCAGCGACTTTTACAACTGGGGAGGCGAACAGGAGAAATGGCTTAGCACACCTGAGGGTCAGTGGTATTACATAACGCCCAAGGGTTACCTTTTTCGATGGGATGAACCCAGCAATGGTCCTGCCGCCTTGGTCCGTCAAATCAAAAAGTCACTGGGCACGTACAAGCTGAAGGGAACATTTGTCACGGGCTTCGGTGAATCGACCAGCACGTCGCAATTTCAGAACCCGTTCTACAACGATCCTTCAATCATCTGCGCGAATCTCTTTCATTCAGTTCAGACCGGAGACACAATCCTGAAAGAGTTGGCTCAGGAAGGTGGGCCACTTTGGCCGATTGATCTGACTGATGAGGCCCGCCGGCCCACAGTGGCCCGACGTCGTGCAATGGAACGACTAACGGGGACACTCTTTGCCCCTGCAATCGGGGAAGACTTTAGTTGGACAGCTGCAGAATTTCGCGATGCTCTTCCCGAAGACCAACGTGACCAGTTACCGGAAGACTTCGATGCTCAAGTACAGTTTCACCTCAACGAGATTCTGGCGGACGAGTATGACGCTTCGCTTGATAAACTGAAGCTGGCATCTCTGAACGAACGAACCGATGCGTGGTATGCGATTTACGACGCGATGGAAGTCGAGCCACCACCAAGGCTGACTTGTGTGCTCATTACTTTGACTGACTTGGCAAAAGATAATCTTGCCTATGCCTTGGGTCGGGGAATCATGGGCCAACCCCGGGGACGCCTGCTGACTTTGGCCGCTGAATCGGGCGTACAACCCGCTGCACCACCATCGATGGCACCACCACCATTCAATCGCGCATCAGCTGAGTCAGTCGACGGCTTACCGCCGCTGCGCATTGGTGGTCCACCGGTTGACAATACGGCAATTGATGAAGAGGGGACCATCACCCTGGCGAGGCTGGTCGGCTACAGCATCGTACTGGGAATTGTGCTGTCCTACATTTGCTTTGGCAGCATCAAAATCACCGTGATGGTGTTCATCGTCGGAGGCTGCTCAGCCATGCTCAGCATGGCGATGGTCTGGTGGACCTCCGGCAAAGTCGATGCAATTCTGTTGAGCATGCCATCGCTCGTTTATGTGCTGGGCATCTCAGGGGCAATCCATGTCGTCAATTATTACCGCGACGAGGTGCGGATTCGTGGAAAAACGGGTGCACCCGGACGCGCTCTGCGGCACGCCATTTTGCCTTGTTCTCTGGCATCGCTGACCACTGCCATTGGTCTCGCATCACTGTTCACGAGCAATCTGGCACCCATCAGCAATTTTGGCTTCTATTCAGCGATCGGCGTGCTCATGACGCTCGCTATCCTGTTCTCATACCTGCCAGCTGCCTTGCAGGTATTCGCGCCCAAAATTTCAGCATCTGAAGACGATGCAACCAGTCATGAACCAATTCCCGAAAGCCGACTTTCGGATTGGTGGGCTGCGGTCGGCCGCTGGATCACCGGCCACCACGCGTTGGTCAGCACTGCCTGCCTGCTGGTGCTCGCTGTCAGCTCTCTTGGGCTTCTTAACATTCGAACCTCTGTTCAATTACTAGAACTATTCGACCCACAGTCGCGGATCATCCACGACTATGGCTGGCTTGAAGATAACTTCGGAAAACTGGTTCCGATGGAACTCATTGTCCGCGTTCCACCTGAGATGCAGGCAGAGTATGTAACAGACGCCGAAAACAACATCGATCAGGATGCGAACCCCCGGGACAATAAAAGTTCGATCCAGGCACTGACAATGCTCGAACGGGTAGAAGCCATTTCCCGGATCCGCACAGTGGTCAATCGCACTCTCGGTGAAACTGGCCGTGGAGTCGTTGGCCAGGTCATGAGCGCTGATACTGTTCTTCCTCCGTTGCCAGACCCCAGCAACAGCTACAGTCCGGTGCGGGCAAAATTCAATCGCGAAATCCTTGCCGGTCGAAGTGACTTACAGGACAACGACTATCTGCGACTTGAGAAATCAGCAGGGGCTCTGGACAACGAGCTTTGGAGAATCAGCCTTCGTGTTGCTGCGTTGTCCGATGTGGACTATGGCCAGTTCATCTCAACACTGAGAGAATCTGTTGAACCTGTTTTACGGGCCTATGACACACGTGATGAGATCCTTCGGCATCTAACCACTGATCAAGAGGGGCAACAAACAAAGCTCGATACCAAATCACAAGTTCTGGTAATCAGTCCTGAGCGTCCAAAAAATCTCGAATCTGCTGATTTGATTTCGCCGGATGGCGAAATCAATCAGGAAGCTACTTACGCTGCAACTCTCGCTGAACTGCTTAGTGGTGAACGGATTGAATCCCCAAAGTGGATCGATGTCTCATCTGAAAAAGCTGAGTCCATGAGATCCAATCCGAAGTGGCAAGAATCACTGGAACGGTTCGATGCAATTGTCTGGCTTGGAAGTGATGTATTCGTTTTGGACGACTTCAAGTCATCTTCGAACTTAATTGATGCAACAAGCATCCGTGACAAGAAAGTGACTCCAAAGTTAACCGCAGATCGCATTCCTGATGTGGATGGCAGTGGTGCAATACAAGTGATTTACACTGGTGTGGTTCCAGTTGTTTACAAGGCACAGCGGACGCTTTTGACAAGTTTGACACACTCCATTGCAATGGCATTTGTGCTGATCGCACTGGTCATGGTCTGGCTGCTGAACCCAGGGCGTATGCCAGTAGGGTGGATGAAACCGGGTAATGTTGCCAATGGCCTCGCCGCCGGAATGGTTTCGATGATCCCCAATGTTTTTCCTGTGCTGGTCGTGTTTGGCGTCATGTGCCATCTGAAAATCGAAATTGACATTGGTACGATGATGACCGCTTCCGTCGCGATGGGAGTAGCTGTTGACGACACGATTCACTTTCTGTCGTGGTTCCGGGCCCATCTCGACGAAGGAATGAACCGGGCGGAAGCGGTAATCCAAGCATATCGCAGGGTTGGCCCCGCGATGACACAGACGACCATTGTTGGTGGTCTTGGGCTCTTCGTGTTTGCCTTGTCTACCTTCACACCAACCCAACGGTTCGGCACGTTGATGTTGGTCATGCTGGCAACGGCACTGGCTGGTGACCTGATTCTGCTGCCTGCCCTGTTAGCTGGTCCTGCGGGCCGTTTTTTCAAACCTCGTGAGAGTCGAACGAATAAAGCGGACCATTCGAATCACGATACATCTTTGCCCTCAACCCCGCTGGATGAACTGGGTGTTCTAGTACCTGTTTCAGTGGCAGCACCCCAGACGAATACCCCAGCTGCCATCAACGAGGAAACGGAGGAGCAGGAAGAATCTCCGCATCTACGGTTGCACTTTCCCCGCAAAGATCCCGCCCCCCGAATCAAGCGAAGTCAATAAAAAAACGTCTCTGAAATCGACATCAGCCGACTTCAGAGACGTTGTCTTTTCAAAGTGCTAAATCAATCAAGCTTCAAATGGGTCGTACTGACCTGGCACTGGTACTGGATACAAGCCGTCTTCGCCTGGTAATACAGGTGGTGGCGTATCCAAGGTGTAATTGTCGATCCCTGGTGCCAATTCGCGACCACGTGCCAACAAGTC
>JAPOKD010000049.1 GCA_029977825.1 Planctomycetota bacterium
ACCTTGGGCTTCCATTTTTTCGTGGGTGCCATGCCGCAGTTCATTCACTTAGGCGTCTCGTCAGTCTTGATCGTCTTGATCTGTTCGATTTACCATTTGCGTCAGACGTTTCTGCAATTCACTACGCAGTGGTTCGCCGGCAATCGAGATGGCGAGGCGATAATTTGCTCTGGCCATGCGTTTGTTCCCTGACGCCTCACCCTGTTCCGCGCGACGAAGATACTGAGCAAGTTTCCCTTGATATCTCTTGGCTTGAGATTGCCGGAGCTGGGAGATTTGCTGCTGGCCAGTTTCCCTGAATGCTTGCTGAGACTGAGTTAACGGTGACGTGGCCGCGGCGTAGTTTCCAACAACTGGGGTGATGCCAGTCACAAATGGCTGAAGTACACCCGTTGAGATGCTTCCCGGATAGCCATTCATTGTGGTCACCGAGGGAGTGGTACTGCTAAACGATCTGGTGCTTCCCTGCGAAAAATTGAAGCCCAGCCTGCCACTGACACCACCACCTGCAAATCCGATCCCACCCCATAGTCCGCCAGCCACGGCGGCCCCGCCTGCCGTTCCGCCGAAGGGCGGTAGGGGTGCTCCACCTGAATTCGCGAACCAGTTTTTGCCTCGCAATGACCAGTTGATGCTGTTGTTTTCGAAAAAACTGCTGCTAGTGGTGTGGTAGGGAGCAGCTGTCGTCACCATTTGCCCATAGCTATAGCCATGGCCGGCCACCGTTGCGCAGATCACGCTGACGATCAAATGAAAGACAGTTCGGGGCATCGCAGCATTCTCCTGAAACGAACTGCTGCATTGTACGGATTCGTGATCATTCAGGCCAATGAATTCCCTGAAAACAGAATACTCGGCTGTGGGGCAATGGAAAGGAAGTGGCAAAAGGGTTAGCGGTGTTCTGATTGTTCTTCAAGGATTAAGTTGGATAGTCGACAGAAAGCAGAGATGCGGCTCAGTTCACATCTGGAACACAGGACCCAGAATTGCCGTCACAGATTTACTCATCGTCACGAAGTCACATTTCATGAAGCAAGTCAGTCTCTATACCGATGGTGCCTGCAGTGGCAATCCAGGCCCGGGGGGTTGGGCCTTCATTTTGCGTTGCAACAAGACGGAAAAGGAGCTTGAGCGTAGCGACGGAGAACCCGAATCAACCAACAACAAAATGGAGTTGACGGCGGTGATCCGGGGTTTGCAGGCATTGAATGAACCGTGCGAAGTGACCCTGTATGCGGATAGCAGTTACGTGCTTCAGGGGATGAGTAGTTGGATGTCCGGCTGGAAGAAGAGGGGCTGGAAACGCAAGGAGGGTTCCAAGCTTGTACCTGTCAAAAACGTCGAATTGTGGCAACAGCTGGACGCATTGATGGGTCAGCACACGGTTCATTACCAGCACGTCAAAGGTCATGCTGGGCACCTTGAGAACGAGCGTTGTGATGAGTTGGCGGTGGCTGCTTACCAGAAGTATCTGGAAAAGCGATAAATAGCACGTTTTATCCATGTTTTGTGGTCGTGATTGGCCTGATCCCCAATCGCGGTAAGCGGCGATAAACGCTAGACTTTGGGCCTCGCACGACGGTGTGCGGGCACCCTCATTCAACCTCTTTTCTGCAGGTCTTCATGAGCGACGCTCCTGAGTCGAGTTCTCCCTCCAACGAAACTCCCGCTTCTACCGTTCCAGCAGCCAATTCGAATTATACCGATGCGGATCTGCAGCACCTGTCTGACCTCGAGCATGTGCGCGAGCGGCCGGGGATGTATATCGGTGATACTGCCACTCGTGGATTGCACCACCTGGTCTATGAGGTCGTCGATAATTCGATCGACGAGGCGATGGCTGATTTCGCCAAGATGGTTTCTGTCACGGTGCACACCGATGGCAGTGTGACGGTCGAGGATGATGGCCGAGGGATCCCTGTTACCAAGCATGAGCAACTATCAGAGGAACTCGATCGGGAAGTCAGCACTTTGGAAGGAGTGATGACAGTCCTGAAGTTTGGTGGCAAATTTGAGAAAGGTGCTTACCAGACATCCGGTGGCTTGCACGGCGTTGGGGTTACCGTGGTTAACTTTCTTAGTCAGTGGGCCGAGACTGAAGTCAGTCGTGATGGGTTCACCTGGACTCAGGAATATGAGCGCGGAGTTCCTACGGGGCCGGTGCGGAAAGGTCGAGCGACCAAGAAGACGGGTACCAAGACGACGTTCAAAGCTGACAACAAGATTTTCAGCGTCACCAAATACAACTTCGACACTCTCTACAAGCGTTTGCAGGAACTTGCTTTCCTGAACAGCGGTGTTCATATCAAGTTCCATGATGAGCGCAACGGCGAAGGTGGAGACTTTCAGTACGAGCGTGGTCTGGTCGAGTTTGTCGAACATCTCAACCGGGCAAGCGATACGTTGCACGGTGATGTGATTCAAATTTCGGGTGAAAAAGATGGTACGCAGTACGACATTGCAATGCAGTACAGCACGGAGTTCACCGAGAATGTCCAGTCGTATGTGAATAACATTCACACCATTGAGGGTGGAACGCATGTCTCAGGTTTTCGAAGTGCGTTGACGCGTACGTTGAATACTTACGGCAAGAAAGAGAATCTCTTCAAAGGTGTCATGCCTGGTGGTGATGATTTTCGTGAAGGAATCACAGCTGTCATCAGTGTTCGAGTGCCTCATCCACAGTTTGAGGGTCAAACCAAGACCAAGCTGGGTAACAGTGAGGTGGATGGCATCGTCAGTGGCGGAGTCTCGGAGCAACTGAGTAAATACTTTGAAGAAAATCCGAGGGTTGCTCAGACGATTGTCCGTAAAGGTCTGCTGGCCGCAGAAGCTCGTGAGGCTGCCCGCAAAGCAAAAGACCTGTTAAGGAAGCGTAAAGATGCGTTGGGCGGTGGTGGCCTGCCCGGCAAATTGCGGGATTGCATCAGTAAGAATCGTGAGGAGTGTGAACTCTACCTGGTCGAGGGTGATTCGGCTGGTGGATCCGCTGAAGGCGGGCGGATGAGGGATTTTCAGGCGATCCTGCCGCTTCGCGGTAAGATCATCAACGCTTACAAAAGTCGTGAAGCCAAAGTTCTTGAGAATCAGGAAGTCCAGTCAATGATTCAGGCAATCGGTACCGGGATCGGTGCCGATCAGGATCTGACGAAACGGCGATACGAAAAAATCATCATCATGACTGACGCCGATGTGGATGGCAGTCACATTCGTACGCTGCTGCTGTGCTTTTTCTATCGCCAAATGTACGAATTGGTTGCTCGGGGGCATGTCTATGTTGCCCAGCCACCGTTGTTCCGTGTGCAGCAAGGGAAAAAGCGTTATTACATTCAATCTGACGGTGAGATGAAGTCACAGTTGCTGGAGCGCGGTCTCAGCGACACAATTTTTGAAGCGGAGGATGGTCGACGGGTGGAGGGAGATTCCATGCGGGCCCTGTGCACAACTCTGGCTTCCATGGAAGAATCAATTTTGGCTCTGGAGCAGCATGGATACAGCCTGAGAGCGCATGCCATGCGTCTTGATCCAACCACCAATAAATTACCATCACTGCTGATCACGCATGGGAATGAAGAGCACTGGTTCCATAGTCAGGATGAAGTTGAGGTATACCTCAATGAAAACAAGTTGACACTGGATACAGAACAGGATGACGAAGCAGAGTTGCTCGAGGAAGGAGATAACGCCGAAGCCGCGGCCGCTTCCAGCGGAGCTGACAGCGATGCCGGAGAGAATGTGAGCGATGAGGCAGCAGCAGAAACTGCTGGCCCGATGGCTCACCTGACGGAATTGCATGAAGTGCGAACCATTAACAGTGGTCTGAAAGAACTGGTACCACTGGGCTTCAGTGTGGATGATTTGATTCCCGCTGACCGCACCGGATCTACCACTGCAAGATTCGAGTTGGTTCGAGGGGAGGATGTCCGTCGTGCATTGAACGATCTGCGAGACTTGTTACCCGAGGTGCGAGCAGCTGGAGAAAAAGGCCTGCAAGTGACTCGTTTCAAAGGATTGGGCGAGATGAACGCGGAGGAGCTCCGAGAGACCACTCTCGATCCTACGAATCGTACGCTGTTGAAAGTCAACTTGACGGATGCGGGCGCTGCTGACGAGATGTTCCGATTGCTCATGGGTGATAAGGTTGAACCGCGTCGTGAGTTTATCGAAAAGCATGCATTGGATGTTCGTAATCTGGACATTTGATCTTTCGTCGAAAGCTTAGAATTTGAATCGACTCGCTACCTCACTTAGTCCCTATTTGCTGCAGCACAAGAACAACCCCGTGGACTGGTATCCTTGGGGTGAAGAGGCTTTTGAGCTTGCAGTACGTGAAGACAAGCCCATCTTTCTTTCGGTCGGCTATGCGGCCTGCCACTGGTGCCATGTGATGGAGCATGAGAGCTTCGAAGATGCTTCCATTGCTGCTCTTCTTAACCAGAAATTCGTTTCAATCAAAGTGGATCGTGAGGAAAGACCGGATATTGATCAGGTCTATATGAATGCGGTGCAAGTGATGACCGGGCACGGCGGATGGCCTATGAGTGTTTTTCTCGATCATCAAAAGCAGCCATTCTTTGCGGGTACATATTGGCCGCCGAAGCAGAAGTTTGGGATGCCCGGTTTTTCCCAGGTGCTGGAGTCACTCTCGGAAGCATGGGTGAACCGCCGTGCAGAAGTGGTGAGCCACTCAGGTCAGATCACAGCTGCACTGCAACAGTTGGCGAGCGGGACAGCAGGACAATCCGATACCGCATCAGTCGTCGAAATTTCGGACAGTGAATTGGTCTCGACAGCTTGTGCAAGTTTGCTGGAAGTACTGGATCGCAAATGGGGAGGTTTTGGCGGAGCACCCAAGTTTCCTCATGCTACAGATCTCAGTCTCTTGCTCCGAATTGGACAAGCCACTGATGATCAATCGTTGGTGGCTGCAGCTGAATTGACTCTTGATCGGATGGCAGCAGGTGGCATACGTGATCACATCGGGGGTGGTTTCTCACGGTACAGCGTGGATGGGCAGTGGCTTGTCCCGCACTTTGAGAAAATGTTGTACGACAATGCGCTGCTGGCAGAAGTGTATGTCCGTGCGTACCAGATCACTGGGCACACACGACATGCGGAAGTCGCCCGCGAGACTCTTGATTATGTCTGTCGTGAGCTTAGTGACTCTGCCGGAGGATTCCACTGTAGCGAGGATGCTGACAGCGAAGGCGTCGAAGGTAAATACTACGTTTGGAATCCACAACAAGTTGAGCAGGTGCTGGGAGCAGAAGCGGCAAGAGACTTCTGTGCTGTTTATGACATCACTGAGAAGGGCAACTTTGAAGGGGAAAGCATCCCGAATTTGCCACAAAGTATTTCGGCCTTGGCCGAGGAGATGTCAGTCAATGAAGGCGAGCTGACCGCCGTCCTGACCGGTTATCGTGAGGAATTACGGGCCGCACGCGATCACCGCGTTCATCCGGGGCGGGACGATAAGGTCGTCACTGCCTGGAATGCTCTGATGATCAAGTCTCTGTCAGTTGCCGGGGCTGTGTTGAATCAGCCTCGTTATCTTACAGCTGCGGAAAATGCAGCCGAATTTCTGTTGAAGCACATGACCCGTCAGGATGGGCGTCTGTTGCATGCCTACAGAGGTGGCCAGGCACATTTGGATGCTTACGTAGATGATTATGCGTTCACAATCGAAGCCTTCATTGCCCTGTTCGAAGCTACTGGTCGCGCTCGGTGGATCAAGCGTGCGATCAAGTTGGCTGACAAGATGATCAAGCACTTTGAGGATCGTGAATCAGGTGGATTTTTCTACACCGCAGATGACGCCGAAGCCTTAATTGCACGTAACAAGGATTGGCATGATGGCAGTCTTGTCAGTGGTAACGCATCGGCTGCCAGTGGCTTGTTGAAGTTGTCGCTCTTATGTGATCGAAAGGAATTTCGAGACATTGCAGAGCGTACTTTATCTGCCGGGGCGGTTGTGATGCACCAACAGTCTGGTGCTTGTGCCGCCCTGCTTGCGGTGCTGGATCATTTCCATCATGGGAATCAACAACTGGTGCTCGCCGTAGCTGACAACGAGGAGTTGTCTCGGATGCGGCCTGAATTTTTTGCGGCGTACCGTCCCCGGACGACTCTTGCCTGGGTTGTGGGGCAGGCGCCAGAGTCAGGTCCCGCAGTGGCTCTTAATCAGGGGCGAGTTGCTGTTGATGGTGAACCTACGCTGTATCGCTGCCAAAACTTCTCTTGCGATCAACCGATCCGCAAGGAAGAGTTGAGACAGTGGCTTGGTAATAAGACTTCAGGCTGAAAGGTTGGAGCCGACATCGGTGCGATAGGCTGCCCACGCTGGAAGTAGAGCAGCGATGAGAGCTAAGCCCAACACTAATGGCAAAACCAGAATCTCGTAATTACTGGTAGTGAAAAAGCCAACTTGGACTCCAGTCTGATCTTCGATTTGTCCGGAGTACAGAACGATCGCAGTATGAGCGAGTATCCAGCCAGCAATGGTGCCTATCAAGGCAACTTGAAAGCTTTCAAAAATGATGATGCTCGTAACGGTCGTTCGGCGGGCTCCCAAAGCTCGCATGATCGCAATGTCACGACGACGATCGTTCATCGAATTGTAGATGGAAACAAGGATACCAACTGCTGCGACGGCACATGTGATGCCTGTGATCGCTAACAAGGCAGTTAGGAGCGGACCAACAATCAAGTTCATGAGCTTGTTGATCTCTCCGATTGGCGCAGCGGCCTGCGCACGGATCCCCTCGTTAATCATGTTTTGCATGCCTGGCGCGAACAGGATGTTCCCGTTTCTTACCAGAATTGAGGTGACTTCCCGTTCGGGAATGGACAGTGGCCGATACTCTTCGTCGCTTTGGCTATCCTCATTGGTGTTGGAATCTGAATCCGGGACAGCAGTATTATTATCTGCATCGGTTTGAACCAGAGTCGCACCATCCTTACCATCGTCAGTGGCTGTTGTTGGGGAATCGGCCGTCGTGGCACTGCTTTCTGTCACATCCTCAGCCTGCTCTTCATCTGACTCTGCTGCATCAACGGCTTCATCGAGCAAGTCGTCCCCATTGTTTTCCGGGTCCGCCTCGACAGGCTTGGCGTGTCCTTCCATGAGATAGAAGCCCTCAAGATTGACGAACGCGGCACGGTCGTTAGGGGTTCCCGTAGGTTCAAGAATTCCCACCACTGTGAAACCCTGTTTATGCCCCTGACCAGACGGGTCACCGTGAGTTGGGAAAAACTTTTTGCCGACTGCGACATTCATTTCTTTCGCGACCCGTGCTCCGACAACAGCTTCAAAGTAACCGTTTTCAGGAGAAAAATCTTTGAAGGCTCGACCCTCGCTGAATGTGAAATCTTCATCCACATTAGGTCCATGCTTGAGCTTGGAAAAGAACTCGGGCGTGGTTCCCACGACTCTGAATTCACCGAAGTAGTCGCCAAGTGCCAGCGGAATGGCAAATCCACCCGCAACAAAAGGTGCATACTTGCCGTCGCGTTCCGCAAGCTTGGAATCGCCACCAAATCGGCCCACCATGGAGGCACGCTCGTCCTTAGACAAAAATTCCATGTATTCGGTGTATGGCAAGTTTTCGATCGGTTGGCTGAGATAGAAAACACTGTTCAAGGTGAGCTGCAGCGGGCTGCCCTTGGGACCCACCACAAGGTTGTAACCAACGGAAGCATTTCGCGTGAACGCTTCGCTGATGACTCCATAGATGGACAATACCAGCACAACCAGACCGACCCCCAGTGCCAGAGAAAATGTCGTCAGGAAGCTTGAGAGTGCTCGATGGCAAAAGTTGCGCCAGGCGATGTGAATAAGTGACATGGTTGGATGCTTGCTTCAGTGCCAGTAAAGTGAACAGTTGAATGTCATGAACACGGTGCGAGCTTCATGATGACGCGGTGGTGTGGTCTACCTGGTTGATCTCGTCCAGTTTTTCAATCCGATCAAACCGGGATGCGATTTGCATGTCGTGTGTGACCGTGAGCAGTGAAATTTCTTCTTCGCGACAAGTGTCGCGTATCAGTTCCAAAACACTCTCTGCACTGCTGGGATCTACATTGGCTGTTGGCTCATCAGCCAGAAGCAATTTGGGACGCCCGGCCAAAGAGCGGGCGATCGCAACACGTTGCTGTTGACCCACTGACAACTGGCTGGGGCGGTAGTTGAATCGATCCTGCAATCCGACGCGGGCCAGCAATTCAGCTGCTCGTGCATGCTGATGTTTTCCGGAGCCAAATGCCATGCCAAGGCGAACATTCTCGATGGCGGTGAAAGCGGGAAGAAGATTGAAAGTTTGGAAAACGTAGCCAATCGTTTCGGCGCGAAAGCGGTCACGCCCCTGTTCGCTGAGGCCATTGGTTTTGATCCCGTCGATTTGAATCGATCCCTGGTCAGGCGACAGTAAGCCGGCAATCAGGTGCAAGAGTGTTGTTTTGCCTCCCCCACTTTGACCAATCATTGCAACTTGTTCACCTCTCGCGATCTGGAACTCGGCAATGTCCAGAACGAGCAGTCTGCCGCCTTCGGGCTGAGCGAAACTTTTTGTCAGTTCTTTGATATTTAAAAGTGCTGTCATCTTCGCCTCATGGCCCGTTGTAGCCCACGGTCAGTGTCCCGTTTCTTCAGTGTCTCTCGTTTGTCGTGTAATTTCTTTCC
This sequence comes from Planctomycetota bacterium, assembly GCA_029977825.1. Lineage (GTDB taxonomy): Bacteria > Planctomycetota > Planctomycetia > Pirellulales > Pirellulaceae > Rubripirellula. The sequence continues at coordinate 8,678 of JAPOKD010000049.1, forward strand.
CTTGACCAGCCCCATCACGCACTTTGCAATCCCGCGTTCGTTGAAATAGACACGCAGTGGTACGAGTGTCAGACTTCGTTCATGTGCCCGCCCAGCAAATTTTTCGAATTCCCGAGCGTGAACAAGGAGTTTGCGAGGTCGCCTGGGGTCATGATTCCACATGCCGGCGTTCCTGTAATGTGCAATGTCGGCGCCGATCAGCCACAATTCCTGTCCCTTGACACGAATGTAAGCCTCATCGAGCGAAAGTTTGTTGTCACGCATCGATTTGACTTCGCTGCCCATCATCATCATTCCGCACTCGACGGAGTCGAGTATTTCATAACGGTGGCGGGCTTTCCGGTTTTCGGCAACCATGGTGACGCTTGGCTCGGTTTTCTTTGCACCTGCCTTCTTCTTCCCGCCGGAAGCTTTCGATTTGTTTTTCTTCTTTGCCATAACGCAGCGGATTGTAAGCGGCAAAGGCCATTCAACGTAGTCGGACTCGGATTACAAACGCGGATTTTCGACCTTTATCGTTGATGAACTATCATTTTCGGGTCACTGCCACACTTCCCTGGTCCGCCTCGACAACCTTGAACCGGTCCGGTCTGGTGAGCGTTGCTGGTTTTCAGCCATGGTCGAGACTGAACTTCCCACTACAATAAGTAGCGATTTGAGCTTTAGTTCGTCCTTTTCACGCTGGTTTATTGTTGAATGGCTTTTCGACTTCCTGTAGTGGCAGACCCTGAAATTCCTGATGGTGCAGAGGTTTCGGCTTCCGGTAGGCTTCCCCGCTGGTTGAAAAGGCCAATACCTTCGGGAAATGCAAACCATATGACACAGGGTTTGCTGGATGAGTTGCGGCTGGAAACCGTCTGTGACAATGCGAAATGTCCCAACCGAATGGAATGTTACAGCCAGCAGACTGCAACCTTCATGATCTTGGGGAATGTCTGCACAAGACCTTGTGGATTCTGTGCTGTTCACCGTGGTCGACCACCTGAATTACCCGAGTCGGATGAGCCAGAACGTGTAGCCGAGGCAGCACATCGCCTGGGCCTCAAGCACGTTGTGATCACCAGTGTGACTCGAGATGACTTGCCTGATGGTGGTGCCGATCATTTTTATCGGTGTGTCATCGCTGTTCGTGAAAAGACCGGTGCTACCACGGAAGTCCTCACGCCTGACTTTGTGCACTGCAAACCGGCGTTGGAGCGTGTGGTTGAAGCTCGCCCCGATGTTTTCAATCACAACATGGAAACCGTACCCCGCCTTTACCGACGCGTTCGTGGTCCGAAAAGTGATTACTCGTGGACACTCGCGATGATGAAGCAGGTCAAAAAGTACAATCCCGAGGTGAAGACCAAGAGTGGTTTGATGTTGGGGTTGGGGGAAGAGCGAGGAGAGTTGCTGGAAGCTCTAGCCGACCTTCGTGAACACGACGTCGATTTTCTCACGCTTGGGCAATACCTTCAGCCTGGAGAGAAATACTTGCCAGTCGTACGTTTTGTACCACCAGAGGAGTTTGACGAACTGGGTGAGATCGCCAAGCAGATGGGCTTCAGGAAAGTTGCCAGTGGACCTTTTGTTCGCAGTAGCTATCACGCCCGCGATATGGCCGAAACCGAGTGAGTTTGGTCGTTCCTGACCGCGATCAGCGTTTACTTTTGCTCGTGATGTTGCAGTCAGGTCGTGCGGGGCTTTTCAATTTGGTGCGCCACTTGTCTCTCTTTCCATAGAAACTCGAGCTGGATCTGTGATTCAAATTCTGCGACAGGCTTGAATCAGGTCCAAAGTCCGTTCGAAAGGGGTAAGCGCACGCTGGGCCAACCTGTCGTACTTGGGTCAGTCTGTCACGAAAGCCAGTCAACTGAGTTACCCAGTAGCGGACTTGTATATTTTCCAACTGATCCTGCGTGCATGCACGTGTTGCAGCGCGGTACATATGCCCGGCATGGGCGTCCATGGCTTGCTGATAGAGCTGCCCAGCCTAACTGAGCTTCACAGCAGGGTAAGGTTTGCCATCTCTGTCGCCATGGGATTTGTCGGTAGGCATCGACCCAACATGGTTGTCCTACAAAAAAAGCGACACGTTGGATTGCCGTGTCGCTTTTGTGTGTGAGCTGATGAGTGCTGTGATGACAGCAAGTTTTGGGCTTAGTCCAGGAAGCCAACAAGATCCTGGCTGCGGCTCGGTTGCTGCAGTTTGCGAACAGCCTTGGCTTCAATCTGTCGGATTCTCTCGCGAGTCACCTTGAAGATATGCCCGACCTCCTCAAGCGTGTAGCTGTAACCATCACCAAGGCCGTACCGCAGTTTGATGATTTCCCGTTCACGATACGAGAGTGATTTCAGCACATTGCTGATACGGTCTCGCAACATTTCCTGAGTAGCACCGATTTGCGGGCTTTCAGCCGTTCCGTCAGGGAGCAGATCGCCAAACTGGCTGTCTTCGCTGTTGCCGACGGGTCGGTCCAGAGAAATGGGGAACCTGCTCATGGTCAGAACGCGACGGGCTTCCTCTACTGTCACATCAGCGCGACGTGCAGTCTCTTCGATCGTTGGTTCGCGCCCCAGTTCCTGAAGCAGTTGTCGAGCAACGTTCCTGACGCGACTCATGGTTTCAACCATGTGCACAGGAATCCGGATGGTTCGGCTTTGATCGGCAACAGCTCGTGTGATTGCCTGACGGATCCACCAGGTGGCGTAAGTGCAAAACTTGAAACCACGACGATACTCGAACTTGTCGACCGCACGCATCAGGCCTGCATTGCCTTCCTGAATCAGATCGAGGAATGAGAGTCCCCGGTTTCTGTATTTCTTGGCAATCGAAACGACTAATCGCAGATTGCCTTCGCTGAGTTCACGTTTGGCCTGTTGGTACTCGGCGTAAACGCTATTCAGCATCTTCACACGGTTGCGAAGAGAGGTGGGAGTTTCCTGGCAGGCGGTCAGGATTTGGCGCCGCTCGTGCAATAATTCTTCGCGGATTTCGCGTCCATGTTTGGTTCGCTTCTGGGCAGCAATTTCACGGTCAATCTCGTCCAGTCGTACTGAGAACTTCTCCAGCAAATCGATCCGCGTTTCAATTCGCTGTGTTCGCAGGCCTAGTTCTTCGATCAGGCGAACGGCACGACGTCGACGACGCGCCAGCGAACGCCATGCTTCTGCACGTCGACGCTGTGAAGCACTCTTGCTAAGAGAGACTTTCCAGTCATGTCGATTGCGTCGAAGGAGTGTCTGCAGTGTTCGAAGATTGTGTGGCAGGCGACCGATGATCTGTTCTTTCTCAAGACGATCGGTAACAGAAACCTGAACGGTACGATCAAACGGCAGTTGGCTTCGGTAAACCTTTTTCAGGGTTTTGTAAGCTTCCACAAGAACGAAATGGTTTTCCAGAAGTTTCGTTCGGAATCGGCGTCGAGTTTCTTCAATCCGTTTCGCCAGTTCAATTTCCTGTCTTCGTGTCAGAAGAGGAATCTCGCCCATTTGCGTCAGGTACATTCGTACGGGGTCGTCCGACCATGACTCACTCTCATCTACAGCAAGCAACTCATCAGGGCTATCGAGTTGCACTTGACCGTCAGCCTGCTCTGCAATGGCGACGGCAACGTTGTTGTCTTCGTTGTCGTCGATAGGCAACTTACGGAAGCCACTGGTCATGGCCTCCGTGCTTTGTGCTGCAACGGCTTCAAATTCATCAATTAAAGTATCGAACAAGGGAGAAACTCCTCGCGCGGAAGCGGTAGTTGTCGGGTACGGAGCTAAGGTTCACGCGACTTGCTGATTTTGATCGTGTTTGCTGTGAGTCATGGCCGCTTGGTGTGTTCCTTTCCCAGGAGACCAAGATCGGCATGGAGTTGAAATCAATGATCAGCGATGTTCTTGCTGTTAAAACGCGTGTTTTCCAGTAGCGGGTATAGGTGGTAGCGGGCCAGTGGCCCTCAAACGGTTGTCACTCGGTCAGGTGGTCGTCCATGAGCGATGGCAGGGCGGAACGGGTCAGGAGGAAGGATGGTGAGATTCGATGTTGCTCTTTACTAGAGTACTTACGGGTGAACGCGTTGTGCCGTTCATTAACCCCATTTTTGAGAAAGCTTTCCGGAATTCCAAAGCGAGTAGCCTGTCAGGTGGAATTTTGCCGATTCGAAAGTCAAAAATCGAAACTCAAAACCTCTCACCTCACTGACGCGGTACGTCGGTAAAATGAGAACCAAACAACTCTAGCACTCGATGTCCCTGGAGTTCCTACACCCTCTTCAAATGGAAAAACTTTAGGATTGGGGCGTCCTTCCAACTGAGATCGATTGTGAGATTGACGGTCTGTCTGCCAGATCCTGTCGTCTCAGATCAATCCAAGTTGCTGGATACCATCACTCCTCAAAGCAAGGATCAAATCGAACCTGTCACGAGAACGAGATGAATCCCCCTACGGATCTCCCGTAGTCGTTATCACCCGTGTTTTCGAAAGCCTTTGCGTATTCCCGCGAACTATTGCGGAAATGTAGACGTATCGAGAAACTCCCCCGGAACGTTCGTTTCAAACCTTTCGGTTATGCCCTCCTGGCCACAATTGGCAAAGTCGACCACGTGTTTTGTGACTCGACTCATTCGGTCACGGGGACGAACAAAACAGTTCGTTGTTATATTGCCTCGTATCGCTCAAAAGCGTTCGGGCTGATGTGGCGGGTGGTGCCTTTTGCTGGTACGAATTTTAGTCACCGAGAACGCTCGGTCTAGTCGGGACTCCTTCAAATCTTCATCAATTATGCATCTTTTGCCCTGCACAAATTGCCAGCATCTGTTGTCTGTCACCCCCTCACAGGCGGGCGACAATGTGACATGTTCAGAATGTCAAACAGAAGTTTCGATTCCAAAACTGGGAGTCCTCCGACAATTGCCATTGGCAGAGAAGGCGGATGTGGCGAAATCCGGGACGCAGAAACAGCGTGAAAGCGGGGTTTCCGTTCTGTTTGTTGCCTTTGGGATGATCGCCATGGCTGGCTTCATGGTGGCCGCTTTTTGCGGTATTCGTTGGATTTTGATCCCCAATCTGAAGACCACGGATCAGCATATTGCGGACCTGCGGGCTGACTATGCTGAAAGGCCTTCCGCTGAGTTGATCAGAGAATACGAACAGATGGTCGGGGATGGAATCGAATTGGGAGTTCCGTTTACCTACAAGCGAATTGCCGATGAAAAACGGCGATGGGGTCAAATTGCTGGCATTTCAGTTGCCGCTGGATTACTGGCAGCCGTGGCCGCTTTCGGGTTTGCGGCGGTTGGTCGCAGACCAGCTACCGAGTGATTGAGAACCTGAGTGACATGGGATTCGGGACACTTGGGTTAGGTTCGGGTTCGGCGCAAGACATAAACCACATCTTCGGTTGCTGCATCGACTTCGATCGGGTCATCCAAATCATAGGAAAAGTTGTAGGTGGCAACGCTTTCCCAGCAGCCCGACGAGGCAATCAGGCGATCCATCTGTTTGGGCCGGTAGCTTCTTAGCACCAGTTCGTCCAGGATTCGAAAGCTCCGAGTCGGATTGTGGACATCAAATTGAATTCCAAATCTCTCGATCCGGCTTCCCTTTTTTCTCTCCTTGGTCCACATGTGGGTATTGATGGACAGGTGTCCCCTGCGGGCTGACCAGGATTCAGTTTCACTCGGTGCAACTTCGGTGGGTGTGAGGTGGACACCTAAGAGATAAAGGCCTCCGATGCGAATGGCCTGCCCCATGCACTCAAGGTGTGCTCGAGCCGCCTTTTCCGTTTGCAGGTGCCGAAAGCTATTGATCGTGTTGAACGCAATGTCATACCGGCGAGGTACCCGAAAGTCCGACATGTCTGCAACGAAGGTCTTGGCATCGATCCCATGACGCTCAAAGCGTGAATTGCAGAACTCGACGGCTTTGGGGTTCAGATCCAGACCTGCTACTTCATGGCCGCGTTTCGCCAGCGAGTACAGCAGACGACCTGTGCCACAGGCAGGTTCGAAAAACTTTTTTGGGGGGCGCTGCATGTACTCATCACCACAGCCAAGTATGAACTTGATTTCCGCAGCACAGTCAGCCCCAAACACCAAGTCATAGTACTTCGGATGATCGTAGATCGATTCGTTGATCGTTTCGATTGAATAAGCCTCTGATTTTGAATTCAACTTGCGGATCACTTTCTTGCCAGAGAATGCATGCTTCAGGAAACTGCCTGCGCTGTGCATGCTTGCGTCCCGGATTGGGGAGCTGATCCAAACAGGATCGTCGGTTTAACGAACAGGCTCCAAGCCCAGTGCCCGCCTCAATAATCCAATTTGACCGATATGAGTGTGCTCATGAATGGGGCAGAACAGGATCGCTCCCAACTTGTTGGGATAAGCCGCATACGGCATGTCCACTGGTTCCAGCAGTGTTTCCGAGGTGACACTTTCCAGTTCAGTCAACGAACGTTCATAAACCAATCCCATCCGCTCACGTAATTCGGCGGCCGATGGCTGCCGGGAGGTATCTGACGAAGGTTTGGAACTGCGACTGTATGCCTTGCGAAAACGACTGGGAATCAACTCCAGATCCTCAGGGTTACGTCCGCGAATGCGAAACATCAGTAGTCCATATTGACTGACCGTAAGATGACCTACCTGCCATGCAATATGTGTCGGTAGGCCAGAGGGCATCTCGAACCACAGCTCATCTGGTGTGTTATCCAGCAGCTCCAGACAATATTGTCTGGCAAATTTGATCTGCCCAATCGCGGACTCAAGCATTTTAGTGGCTGAATCTGCCTGGGCGGCGGGGTTGGGGTCTGGGGCGTTCATGACCCGGATAATATCAAAGATTCAGTCTTTGTGATGCCGGGTAGATCATCGAATCAGCCCGATTCAACCGCGAACGCATACTTGACGGTACAGGCTGATCCACCGCGGAATGCCTCATCGTGGCCAAAGTTCTCAAATCGAATTGATGGATTCACATCCGTTTTTGGAAGTCTTACCCGAAACCTTTGGCCTTCCTTGGTTGCTCAGGCGGCCTTCTGCTGTACAGTGCTTTGCCGTCGGGACCGACGCTTCGGGCGTTCACGATATCCCTCGTCTGGATCGTGCTTCTTTTCAAGCTCGTCCAAAGCAATCTCGATACGTTGTGTCAGTCCGCTGAGCGACTCGCCACGTTGCGGGTAAATCAAGTCGCTGAAGTAATAATCAATCGTGCAAAACGGCTTTGGAATCTGCAAACGATCCCACGTTTTGGAGAGAATCCATCTTCGTGTTGGGATTGCCAGCACACCCACCACTGGCGTTTTTGTTTTGCGAGCTAGCAGGCTGATACCTTTGTGAGCCTTGCCGCGTGGTCCGCGCGGACCATCGACGGTCAGCATCACCGGTTTCCCACCGCGAACGTACTCAATCAAAGTCTGCAGAGCCTCTAAACCACCCTTGTCCGATGTTCCACTGCTGCCCCGCAAAGGTACATGGCCAATC
>JAPOKD010000664.1 GCA_029977825.1 Planctomycetota bacterium
GAAGAAGGTGGGGTCAGTTGCGTTCGGTTGCGGCTTACCGACCCGACGGCAAACAGAATTGGGACCATCGATCTGGATTTGGACCTGGTGGGAGGCTGGGTTGGACCGAGCGATGGCTCAAAACGCGTACAGGCGACAGAATGGGTCAGGCCAAAGCTGCTAAGTTACTTTCAGATGATTGTCAATGTTCAGCGTCTGCGATACGACCAAAGAAAATAAGCGGAAACCAGCTAAATCAGGGGGGTAATGGTCCAAAACTGGGGCATTTTGCAGGCGTCTTCTTGCCCTGATGGAAAACGTGGGTACATCCCGTTTACTCGTACGTTCGGTTATAGGGGTGGATCTGCATGAATCGCTCGATAAGGGGCAGCTCGATCCCGCTATCCCGGTTTAATTGCGATAGCGATGGCGCAAGTCGGCTATAATGCGGCTGGGTACTTTTCCTTTTGCTTGTCTAAAAACGGTGTTCAACTGTATGCATCCGTTCACTCGAATGATTCTGAGTGCATAGTCTGACACCAGTGGAGAAATTGATAATGCCAGCACTCAGCCAACAGCTAGCTTTTGTTCCGCTCGCGCAGGCGACTGACACAGCAGATGGATTAGTAAGCACAGCAATTTCTGGCGGGATCGCTGCGTTGGCGATCTTTGCTGTCCTGGGGACTGTGCTCGGATTAGCAACAATTGTAGGTATTTGGACAACCTTTTCCAAAGCTGGAGTCGCTGGCTGGAAGTCACTGATACCAGTCTACAACCTGATCCTGCTGCTACAGATTGCAGGCAAGCCGGTTTGGTGGCTGGTTTTGTTTTTCGTCCCGCTGGTGAATTTTGCTGCAACAATCCTGCTTTCACTCGGCATTGCCCAGCGTTTTGGTCGTGGGCCCGGCTTCGGTATTGGTTTGGGTTTTCTGCCGTTTGTCTTCTACCCGATTCTCGGATTGGGCGGGTCGCAATTCGAGGATGCGTTGATGATCGCCTCAGGGGAGGCGAGTGATACTGAGGAGGAACCATTAGAGATGGGAGAAGGCTTTGAGCAGGAGGGACATGCGGATGAAGGAGGTCTCGAAGACAATGTTGATGAGGCCGATTTGCAACGCAAGTTTCTGATCTTCCAGGCAACACCTGCATGGTTGGTCAGCACCCTTGTGCACGTGATCATCCTATTAATTCTCGGCTTGGTAACGATCGCTGATCCGACGCAAATCGTGAACGTACTGTCAGCCAGCAGTTCGACTGATGATGGCCCAGAGATGGAAGAATTTGCAATTGAGCAAATTGATGACAGTGATCTCTCCGAGGTGGAAGAGGAATCCGAGCCGGTTGATGTCAGTGAGACGATGGAGCTCACTGAACCGGTTGAGGTTGAACCCATGGAGGTAGCTGCGGTTGAACTGGACGTCGCTGATCTGCAGTCTGAGATGGCCCCCGCAGCTGCATCACTACAGACATTGGCGTCGATGACAGCCCAGCCGATGGGCAGTCGTAGTTCCGATATGAAAAAGAAGCTGCTTCGTGACTACGGTGGAACGCCGTCAAGTGAGGCTGCAGTAACAGAGGCATTGAAATGGTTCTCTCGCCATCAAATGCCAAACGGTGGCTGGACTTACCAGCATGACCTCGTCTGCAAGGGCCGCTGTAAAGATGGTTGTGATGCCAGCTATAACAAATCTTACAACGCTGCGACGGCGATGGCTTTGCTTCCATTCCTTGGAGCTGGGCAGACGCAGCTTAGCGGCGAGTTCAGGCAGAATGTGAAGCTTGGCCTGTTCTTCCTGATGAAGAACGGAAAACAGGGAAAGAAAAATGGCCTGCCGGTTTTGGATTTGCGAGATGGAAAGGGCAACATGTATTCACATGGTTTGGCCGCTATCGCTCTCTGTGAAGCGTATGCAATGACGGAAGATCGAGCCTTGTTGCCGTACGCACAGGCATCTTTGAACTTCATCATCACAGCCCAATGTAATGACGGGGGATGGCGTTACTCGCCCAACGGCACAGGCGGCGGTGATACTTCGGTTGTTGGATGGCAACTGATGGCTCTTAAGAGCGGATACATGGGCCACTTGGCTGTGCCGCCGCAGACGATTCAGGGGTCGATGTTGTTTCTTGACAAGGTTCAGTCGAATGGAGGAGCAGTTTACGGCTATACCGGACCCGTACCCAAGTTCCGTCCAGCAACCAGTGCTGTAGGACTGCTATGTCGAATGTACACCGGCTGGGGCAAAAACCATCCGGGAATTGTTGCCGGCGTCAAAGAGCTCGGTAAGCATGGCGTCAGTAAGAATGATTTCTACTACAACTACTATGCTGCTCAGGTGTTGCGGCAGTACGGTGGAGTCGAATGGGACAAGTTCAATGTCGAGATGCGTGATTATCTTGTCGAAACGCAGGCGCAGGAAGGTGGTGCCAAAGGAAGTTGGTATGTCAAAGGTGGGCACACTTCGAATGCTGGCCGTCTGTGTATTACTTCCTTTGCAACGATGATGTTGGAGGTCTACTATCGCCACATGCCGTTGTACGCCGAAGCTGCTGGTGAAGAAGATTTCCCACTCTAAATCGACAGACACGGCTGTTCAGTAATGACCTGTCTCAGCAGGTGAATGCCGCCGAGCCATGTTCGCTGCAACAAATCGGGCGAATCATGCCGGGCTATCAACCCGGTACTTGGTCCATCGCTGCAACGAGCTTTTACAATGCTTTGGTTGCGGGGGGCTGCTGGCTGCTCACCCCGATTCATGTCGGTTTCTGAAACGTTGATGACGTGGGGCCTGCTGTACTCAATCTCTCTAACTTTCAAGGTAGCTTGTAAGCCATGTTCGCTGGCTGATTGCCAGAGCAGTCATTCTTAACGTGAAGGCTTAGCGATGGCCCTCGTTTACGACTGCTGGGGTTGAGTCGACAAGTGAGTGTAACTGGTTTCAGACCCCGGTCACATTGATCGTTTCTCGTGTGATTGGGGAAAATTCATCGTCACTGCTTAGAGTCACAGAAGCGAACACTGGAAAACACAGTCACCTATGGCTGTTCCGTTGCGATTTGATAAGTGCCTGGCGCGATGGTATAGCGTTCGTTTTTCTTCGCCCGCTTGCTTCCAGGGGGGTGAGAACCCGCAGTGAGTTGGTGGGAATGGTAATTCAGCCTAACCCGGTGAGATAGCCAAATGGATCGAGGTTCGGCACCACGTGTGCCGTTCGGTCGATTCCAGGGCAAGCAGTCCGAGTCGCGCCACAAGAGGCCCGATTTCCGGCCCTCAATCGTGTGGGGCATAGATCATGGTCCTGCATTCGATGGCCTCACTTTCAATATCTCGAGGAAATCATGAGCAAATACACGATCGACGATTTCGTAAACCAAAGCTGCCAGAAGGATCGAGGTGAGGGAGTCTTTGAGCTGGAAACTCCACGCATGTTGGAACTGAATCTCAACGGTTCGATTTGGACAAAAATGGGGACGATGGTTGCATACCGCGGTGATGTTCGATTCACGCGAGAGGGAATCATGGATCGTGGGGTTGGAAACCTGCTTAAGAAGGCCGTTTCAGGTGAAGGGACGTGTCTGACCAAGGCAGAGGGAAAAGGTCAGGTGTATCTGGCTGATGCGGGCAAGAAGGTCACAATCATCCGGTTGCAGGGGGAGTCAATTTCTATCAACGGTAGTGATCTGCTGGCGTTCGAGCCATCGATTCAGTTCGATATTAAAATGTTGAAGAAGGTATCGGGAATGCTGAGTGGAGGCTTATTCAATGTTCGCCTGACTGGTTCCGGTATGGTCGCATTCACCACGCACTATGATCCAGTAACGCTGATGGTTACGCCGGGCCATCCCGTTATCACTGTCC
>JAPOKD010000800.1 GCA_029977825.1 Planctomycetota bacterium
CAGGTGAAGACCACGCCAGGCCGGGGAGGTCCGTTTTCCATGTCACACCATCAGACTCACTGAATTCAGTGGGAATCTTCTGGTCCTGTGCGATCCCGTCACCGCTTGGTCCTCTGAACTGTGGCCATGAATCCGCTCCACGTAGGAGGCAGGGGATCAACAGGCAATGAGCAATGACTAATGCAAGGCGTGTGGGCATGAAAGGACCTGAAGGACGAAGGGACTTTGGGATGTGGGTTGGCTTGGGATGTGGGCTGGAGATGCTGAAAAACTGGATGCTTCTGGTACATCACAATGAATGCAGCATTTTTGCGTGAAGCGATGCGCTTGCGAAGCTGATAGTTTAGCATGGCTGACGCGTCCAGTTTACCATGAGCACATGGCTTCTCACGAATGGCTCAGCCAGAAAAGAAGGTGCGAGGGGGCAGGGTCCGGCCGGGATAAAGCAGTTCGCGATCAACCGCGATCAACATTGGGCGGTGTAGCTGATTTGGCGTAACTGGCGAGCCTGGCGTTGGTATCAACAACGATTGCTATTGCTCCGCAAAGCCAACTGACCCGACTTAGGAGCAGCCCGATTCAATTCACGGTTTTGTGAGCAGGTTCTGGTTTAGTACCCGTTGCTGTCGCCGCTGCTCTGGTAATCGACCGGATCAAGCCCCAGTTGCTTACGAGCGGGGTCCAGGATTGCTGCCGTCGCGCTGGCGCCAACACGGGACACACCCATATCTCGGACTTTCAGCAGAGTTTCCAGGTCACGGACACCACCCGCTGCTTTGACCTGCGTGGGAAGAGTACGGTGGGCAAGCATCAATTCCAGATCGGGTATCGTTGCACCGGATGTTCCGAAACCGGTTGACGTCTTGATCCAGTCTGCCCCAAGTTCACAGCAGATCTCACACAAGCGTTGCTTCTGTGCATCTTGCAGGTAGCAGTTCTCAAAAATGACCTTCACTTTGCGATTCCGGTCGTGGGCCAGCGTAGTGATCGCCTTGATTTCGTCGGTGACGTACTGCCACTGGCCGCTCAGCACAGAGGAAATATTGACGACCATGTCGAGCTCTATTGCTCCATCTGCAATCGCTTGTTCAGATTCCGCAACTTTGGTGCTCGTGGCTTGACCACCATGAGGAAAGCCAATCACTGTGCTTGGCAGGACTCCTGACTCGCTGAGAAGTTCAGTGCATCGAGCCACATAATATGGCATGATGCAGACGCTTGCGACTTCGTAAGCAGCAGCCATGCGACAGCCATTCTCAAGTTCTGCCATGGTAAGCGTTGGCACTAGCAACGCGTGGTCGATCATCTTGGAAGCGTCGTGGTAACTGCAGTTCATGATGAAATAATCCTTAGCATCGCAGCGGACCGGGGCATGTTTTGAGTGAGGGACAGCAGTTCCCCGCTGGACGCTGGGCACTGTCCTTGCGGTCGCCAAGCAGTTGTGGTGCCAGCTTGGTAACGCTGGGCAAAGCATAGCGGGCGGCTATTTCAGATTGTCAGAGTATTTCACTTTTCCGGTGCCGCTGACAATCTTGCCAACTGGAACGCATGTAACACCGAGATCACTGATCTGTGCCGCAATGCTTGGTGCATAGAACTCACTTACCACCAATGCCATCCCGATGCCCATGTTGAACACTCTTCTCATTTCGCTGTCGGCAACGTTACCCGTTGTTTGCAACCAGTCGAAAATAGCTGGTTTGTCCCATGAATCAGGTTCAATAATCGCGTCGACACCTGAGGGAAGAATCCGGTCAAGGTTTTCTTCAAAGCCACCGCCAGTAATGTGGGCCAGTCCGTGCAGGACCTGTTTGACTTGGTAGTGAGATTGCACCGTTCGTAATGCTTTGGTGTAAATGCGGGTGGGTTCCAGGCACGCGTCGGCTAGCGAGCAACCGCCCAGGGCTTCCGGGCAATCGTCCCAGCCAAGTTTTGCGTCGTTGATGACTTTACGGACCAGAGAAAAACCGTTGCTGTGGAGGCCGCTTGCGGCCATGCCAAGTACAATGTCGCCCTCGCCAATCATCTTGCCATTGATCAATCGCTTTTTTTCGACCACGCCTACGGCAAAGCCGGCCAGGTCATAGTCTTCGTCTCCGTACATGTCCGGCATGATCGCCGTTTCACCTCCAAGCAATGCCATGTCACCCATAACGCACCCATCACTGATTCCCTGAACAATCTGTTCCAGTCGTGCAGGGTCATCTTTACCCATTGCCACATAGTCAAGAAAAAACAGTGGCTCCGCGCCGGTGCAAAGTAAATCGTTGACACACATTGCAACCAGGTCAATTCCAACCGTGCTATGTCGTCCTGTGACCTGCGCAATTTTGAGCTTGGTACCGACCCCGTCGGTACCGCTGACTAGCACTGGGTCCGCGTAGTTTCGGGCAAACAGCTTGCCCGCAAAGTCAAGACTGAACAGCCCGGCAAAGCCGCCATCGCTGGGGATCACCCGGGGACTGAAGGTGCGGTGCATCAGCCGCGGCAGGCGACTCATTGATTCGGCGTAGACGTCCAAGTCGACACCAGCGTCTTTGTAAGTTGCGGCCATCTTTGCCAGGGTGCAAGCGTGCGGATGAAAACGGGGCTATCGGGCTATTGAGGTGAGCGAATCGCTTACCTGCTTTGCTACAGCATGAACAAACAAGGCGGTTTCGACCAGCAGAGTACGAATCGCATCGTTCCCCAGAATTTTAGAGGGCATGGCCGCTGAAACCCAGCCCCTTGAATCTCATCACTTGATTACGGCACGGTCCGGGCTGTTTGTGGTTGGCATTTGGTATGAGCTGGGGCGTTGTGGTGGCAACGAACAGGCCGTGCAGAACGGCTGAGAAGACCAGCCAAATCGGCTAAATAGGAAGTTGTGGTTGGAAATGCCGCTATTTACCGTTCATCGGAAAACCCCGCGGCTGGGTGTGGCTGGGATCTGGGTAACGGGATCTGGGTAACATCCGTCTGTGCTGCCGAGCACAAAGTCACCGCAAAAGGCCTGATCTGGCGTGTCTTTGGGGCAGGTGTTCGTTGCTCGCTTCACGATTTATGAAAGAACAATCACTGCACAGGCGGGCAGGACGCACTCGGAACCACGGAAAATTCGGTCAAGAGTAAATTTGATCTGGCAAATATCGCCCAACGGCAAAGTTGGGTGCTGGCATGTTTGTGATGCTTTCATTGAAAGGCCCCGAGCAGTGAAGGGCCCCGAGCAGTGAAGGGCCCCGAGCAGTGAAGTGCCCCGAGCA
>JAPOKD010000989.1 GCA_029977825.1 Planctomycetota bacterium
CAAGAATTCAGGATCGAGACCGCGAGCGATGATCCACACAACAACGTCGGAACAATCAGTTCACCAAAGCGTCCGCGACATTACAGAATTTTGTAACGGCGTCGGTTCCGAGTGTCCCTACCGCGGTCAGACATACTATGAGAATCAACGCCAGCATTATGGCGTACTCAACCGAAGTCGGCCCATCTTCTTCCTGAACAAAATTCAGCACTGCTTTTTTAAAACGCTTCATCGACTGCCCACTACGTTTGCGAATTCAGATAGGGGAAGCAGATGCTAACCGGTATTGTCAGACATACGGCCCCCTCCCAGAGTACTTCACAAGGCTCTTTGCGAGGTTGTTTGCCCACTTCCTCGCTGCCTACCTTGTCCACTCGTATGATTGAATGCTAGGTCTCTGAGATCGCAAGTCAAGCGAACTGGAAAATCACCCACCGTGGGGGTGCCGATCGTAGGACTTGGAGGGATTTTCCTGCCCCTGTTGTTAGCCAGAGATGACCTTTTTCAGACCGGCATGAGAACTGACGGATTCCCGTTATCACAATGCAACAGAAAACTTCCGGAGCCGCGCGGCGTTCGCCGACTTCATGCCATGCGTAACCGCACATATCAGCCGCATGACGCTACTTCGCGTATGATTACATACAGGAACTGGCTTTGGGTGTCATTTTTTATGTGATAGCGACCCTGCCATCGATCTTCTATCTTGCAGGCAAAAGCGAACTTCCAAGTGCATGCCGATGGGAGAGTTGTTTGCTTCAATGGTCGCAAAACACCACATTCTTGCTCCCGCATTGCTTGCCGGTGAATGCCTAGCGGCTGCCTCTGGTTTTATCCCTCCAATTCTCTGTTCGAGGTCCACCGCCTTCACTGCATCAAACCAGCGCACACGCAGGCTTCACGGACCCCGATAATAATGCAATGAAACGCCGCGACACCTACCAGCTTTTAACGATTTTCGCCGCTTCGATGGCATTGCTGGAAGCTGCGGTGGTCATCTACATGCGACGTCTTTATTATCCAGAAAACCCTTTGGAGCTGTTCCCGCTCGCTTTTCTGACATCTTACGATCCGATGTTGGAACTAGCTCGCGAGATTTCGACGATCGTCATGTTAATCACGGTGGCGTTATTGGCTGAACGATCGACACTGACGCGTTCGTTCGCAGCTTTCGTGTTCACATTCGGTGTATGGGACCTGCTGTATTATGCTTGGTTGAAAGTTCTGCTTGGCTGGCCACGTGAATGGCTCGAATGGGACGTACTTTTTTTGGTCCCCACAATTTGGCTCGGCCCGTGGATTTGTCCTGCTTGCATCGCTCTACTTTTCGTTGTCTGGGGCACGGCAATCCTACTGAGCCAACGTGAATATGCCTTCCCCAGATGGGGCTTTCCAACTTTCGTGCTTGGCGCGATCGCAGGGTTGATGACGTTCCTGCAACCGGCGTTTCCCGTCTGGTGGACAGGCGGCACAAATGCTCTGACCACCTACACACCAGGTAACTTTTGGTGGGTTATTTTCATTCCGTCATTTATCGCCATGTCCAGTGGCCTAGCGAGCTGCTTCTGGAAGCGCGAACATATGGAAACGGCGGATGGAACTGTCGTGGGAAAAACTCACTCTTGGTGCCCCGGCGATGATCCGGTACCCAATCAACCTTGAACCTTGAACCTTGAACCTTGAACCTTGAAACCAAGGTTGACCCTTGATACGTGAAACTTGATCAATGTGTAAGATCTGGTAATGAAATACACCACATACCTCCTGGCTGGACTAGCATCCATCGTCGGTTGCAGCGATGACAAGAACACGGGTTCCTCAGCGGCGTCAAGCCTGTCGACTGACCTGCAGGATGATTTGTGGCACGCGCACCGCCATGTTCATGATGGCATTCAGGTCCACGACCACGAGCACAACCCCGCGTTTACAGGCGGACACGAGCATTCCCACGGACACGCGCACCGCCACGCAGAAACAGCACTGGGCGGCATTGTGGTGAGCCTTCAACGAAAGGCTACCCCCGGGCA
>JAPOKD010000910.1 GCA_029977825.1 Planctomycetota bacterium
ATTCCCTCGTCTGTCGCAGTCCGGATCAAACGTCCGAAGCCCTGACGAAATTTGATGACGGCTTCCGGCAACTGATATTCAACAAACGGATTACCTCCGCTAGCCCGGATTTCATCCAGCCGAGCTTCCAGCAATGGATGATCAGGTACAGCAAAAGGCAATTTGGTAATGATCACATTGGTCAGTGCATCGCCAGGAACATCGACACCCTGCCAAAAACTGTCCGTGCCAAACAGAACACCACGCTCGCTCTTTCGAAATGACTCCAACAACTGGGTCCGGTTCTGGTTTCCCGCCTGGCTGAAGAGCGGCATCTTCTGCTGGGCAAACCAACCACCAAGTGCCTCAGCACAGCGTCTCAACAAGTCATAGCTGGTGAACAGGACGAAGGCGTGCCCGTCACTCTGCTTCAGAAATCTTTTTATTTGATCTGGTAACGCGCGTTCAAACTGTTGCCGCTCACGCGATGGATCGGGAAGTCCGGTCAAGACCACCAACTTTGCCTGTAATTGGTAATCGAAAGGACTGCCAACACGAAGTGACATTCCACCGGAAAGTCCGATACGTGATCGGTAAAAGGAAAAGTTATCATCAGGACCAGTCGCCAGCGTCGCACTGGTCATGACCACACTCTTGATCATTTCGCTTTGAAACAGTTCTTTGCGAAGCACTTCCCCGACATGAATGGGCGAGGCAGCCAGAGTCACTCGATCCAGCCCTCCCCGGCGCGAACCCGTGCGTTCCACCCAATATACGGAACGTTCCAATTCCTGACTGAGCCATTGCCTGAGCCCACCCGCCAACGCCAACATCCGATCATAGGCGGATTCAAAATCTTTACGGTCAGCTTCATTCTTCTGGGCATCTGCCTGCCGACGCAACGCCTGAGCCAATTCCTCCATGGGCTTGCTCAGTGGATTTTCGACGATCCCAGCAACTTCAACGCGTCCGTTTTTTCTTCCCTCAGATTCCCACCAATCAAGCACATCGGCAAACAGGTTAGTCGCAGCAAATCGGCACTGTTCAACCTTCTGCTGCAAACTCTTCAGATCTTTTTCAACCAACAAGCCTTTTTGCGATCGATCGTTGTACAACCGGTCAAACAGATAATCGAATTGTCCACTGGTAATTCGAATACCAAGGTGATCGCCAGCCACAGCTTCAATCGTATGGCACTCATCCAGTATGACAGCGTCGTAATCCGGCAAAAGCGAGACCCCCTGCCGCCTGAGTGCTATGTCACTGAACAACATGGCATGATTCACAATCATCAACTGCGAATTCATCGCACGCCGACGTGCTCGAAAATAAAAACAGTCCTTATGGTGGGGACATGCTTTCCGAAGACAGTTTCCTGTATCGCTGGCAACTTCATCCCACACCAAAGAATCTGGCTTCAGTGGCAGCGTCGAAAGCGAGCCATCTCCCGTTTCGGCGGACCACTTTTTGATAGCCCGCAATTGCTGATGCTGATGATCCGTCGCCAACAGACTGGTTGCCTTGCTAATCGCACGTTCCATCCGCCGTAAGGAAAGATAATTGGAACGACCTTTGACAAGAACCGCCGAGAACTCCCGCGGAATCACGCTATTGAGTAAAGGAATGTCCTTGGCAATCAACTGCTCCTGCAAGCTGATCGTATGGGTCGAAATCAAAACTCGAGCCGAGCGAGACCTTTCTCCACCATCTGGTCCCGCCGATTCCCTGACCTGAGATTCTGTCGCATGCAAGATTGCAGGCACGAGATAAGCAAAGCTCTTGCCGGTTCCAGTTCCTGCTTCGGCAACGAGAAACTCATTTCCCTGAAGAGCCTCCGCAACTCCCGTGGCCATATCCAATTGCTGCCGACGTGGCTCGTAATTGGACAAGCGACGACTAATCGCACCGCTCGGGCCCAAAATAGAATCGACAGTGAGTTCGTCGCTCATCCAGAGATTTGTCGAAATATAGGGGTACCATCCGGTTTTCAATAGCTGTCACAATACCACCTGAGCATCGATCCGAACATGACCGAACGAATCTGGCCCAAATTTCCGGCCATCGTCTTTACGGCCATGGCCGATCCATTGATGCACCAGAATTTATCAACAGCGGCCGATGGCGGACGAACTGAGAAACCATGCAAGATTTTCGACAGCTATGCCCTTCCTGCAAACAAACACTTGAATTGCCCCTCAGTGCGAGCGGCAAGCGAGCACAATGCCCCGCCTGCGAGATGACTTTCACCGCTGGCGAACATCCTTACCGGACGACCGACGTTCCCAACACGTCTGATCAAAATTCAGATGAAAATGTGTCTGTCGACTCGGAAACGAAAGTCACGGCTCAAGAAATTCCACTCAAGCCAGCTGAGCCACACGAACCCAGTGAGCCACACAAGACGGTTGAATCACGGCCCAACCTCATCGACTTGGGACTCGCCAACCCCATCAACAAGTCGGCTCCTGACGATCCTAACAACCGTCTGCCGCTGCCCACAGCGGAGCGTGCCGAAGTCTCGGATATCAATGTACCATCACAACTGGAGACCCCACAAAAAGATACAATTCAGCCAGAAACCGCCCAAACCCTCCTTACCGACACTGAGAATAGTGATTCGCGCCAACTCTATTCGCTAAGCAGTAATCCGTTCAGCCAACCACTGCTTGAAAAGTCGGTTGCCACAGAGCCTTTCAGCCACTTCGTAAATTCAAACGAAA
>JAPOKD010000860.1 GCA_029977825.1 Planctomycetota bacterium
GCTTCACAACCCCCATGCCGCCACTGCCCAATTTCTGGTGAACCCTGTAACGATCCTTCGAGAGCTCCGCGACGCTCTCCCACTTACCCATCGCTCGACCGCGTTCGTGCTGAACACGCACCAGTGTTGGGAAATCTCCATTTTCAGTACTCGAAGACGCAACGGTATCCACGGGTCCATCCGTATTGAGGGACTCAAGAGCTTCCGCGGGTGATGCAAATCGAGTTTCCCCGGTCAAATCAGATTCAGTGCCTTCCGTGTTATGCGTTTTGATGTCTTTATCCTCTTCACGAGCTTCACCCTCAGACACACTTCCCTCCCTTGATCGCTCAATTCAACAGCCAGAAACCTGCAAAGATTCAATACTCTAACGACCCCACCATAACGGAATACACCTCATCATAGGAGCCATATGCCGATCGACTTGCTGCGATAACAAACAAACCCTGCACGCGTTCCAGAATCGAGCCTTGCTCGCCCCTCAGGAAATGCCTCAGGTGCTGATGAACTGCAATTTTAGTGCAGCGGGCCAAAACTCTTTTTATTGACAATTCTCGAACTTTGCGTGAGGGTCCCCTGACAAGTTCCGTTGAACAAGTTGCGTCTTATTCGAAACCTGCAACTCCGGAGCCGCTCATGTTCACTTTCCTCACGACTGCTAAAAAATCGCCCAAAGCCCGGCACAATCCACAATCAAAAGTCAAGTCCCGTCGCAACCTTCGATTTGAAACACTTTCGCAACGCAAATTACTTGCTGCCGATATTGGCATGCCTGTGGAACACCTGCAACACGAAGCCCCCGTTGCCGAACACGCGTTTCCCACCGATAAGCAAAGCCCAACAGACAAGCAACATGCATTTACCGGAGGCACCCTGCAACCGAACTATCGTCCCTTCAATCCGACTGGCAACATCATCCATGTCGATGACAGTAACGCAGGAACTCAGAACGGCATGTCATGGATGACTGCGTTTGGCAACTTGCAGGATGGCCTTGCCGCAGCCCAACCCGGTGACTGGATTTTTGTCGCAGCTGGAACCTACAGTCCAGGGGCAACTCAGAGCGATTCTTTTTGGCTCAAAACCGATGTCGACCTTTTCGGTGGATATGAAGGCGCCTTCCAAGGTACACCCACCTCTCAATGGTATTCGCGTCACTGGAATACCCACAACAAGAGTATTTTAAGTGGTGATATCAACGGTGATGACATCTATCCGACCACAACGAATGGAATGGAAGAGCCTGTCGCTGATATCGAATTCCTGAACACAAGCGACAATAACTATCACGTGGTACGTGCATCGCGCGTCACCAATTCCATGGTGCATGGTTTCATCATTCAAGGCGGGCATGACGAATTTTCTGGTGGCGGTGGTTTGTGGGCTCGTGATTCAACCATTGAGATCGCTGATTGTGTGTTCCGCTTTAACCAGGGAAACCACGGCGGTGCGATTCATAACATTGAATCAAGCCCGTACCTGCATGAAGTCATATTTGACCGCAACATCGCTAACGAAGCAGGTGGGGCAATGGCCAATCTGAATTCAAGTGCGCGTCCTCAGGTAACCATCAATTCAGTGTTCTACAAAAACCGTGCCGACGGCGACTCAAAAGGGGGAGCCATATACGATCAGGGAGGTTCCGCCACTGTCGTTTGGAACAGCACGCTTCAAGGAAATGATGCAAGCACAGGCGATAGCATCTTCTCAGATCAGTCGGTCCTGGTAGTCGGCAACTCGATCGCAAGCTTTAACCATAGTGGAAACGGATTAGGTATCTCTGATACCGGGAACCTGTTCACTCTTGCAATCAACAACAACTTGCCCGCAGGCTGGACCTCATCGGCAAACAATCAGTTTCTTTCCAACAATCTGTCTGAGGACACAGCGTTATTGTTGAACGCGCCAGATTCGGCTGTGGGTCCTGATGGCCACTGGGCGACAGCAGACGATGGACTGTGCATCAACTCAAATGTCCCAGGCAACCCGTTCATTGGTCATACGGCCAGCAGCGGTGGCACACAACTCGCTCCTCAACGCGACATCCTCCACAACCTTCGCTTGCCTGTAGCTGATATCGGAGCCTATCAACACTTGCCACTCACCGAAACAAGGGCTGAATCGAATGTTGGTCCGATTGATGTCTCCTTCAAGGAACTGGATGACTCCAGCCAGAATCTGAAGTCATCACCCACGGAGTACGCTCCAACAGAATTCACCGACCCAAACAAAGATAGCAAGTTGCACTCGCAAGCGGAGTCACAACACACCGGCTTTCAAACCATGTGCGCACATACGGACGCCGATGCAACAGACCATCGCTCAGACGACTTGCAACCAGAAAATACTCAGAGTTCAATCAACTCCAATGAAGAACAGATTTATGCTCAGTGGGGTATGCTTGATCACACGGACTTTCTCAGCGACTTACAGATCCTGATCGAACGACTGGCATCAGAATCACTCGAGAAGTGACCCCCCCCCAGCCACCAGCGTTCGGTAACGCTGGCGTATCGTGCAAACCCTGTGCCTGCAATGCGCGGGGTTTGCCAGTTCATCAGATGGAAGGTGAGTTTGAATCTGGACGGGTCAACACGAACCTCGGATTATTCCGGAACCATTACTTTCTTGAGTCTTGAATGAGGTTGAGTTTCAGCTACACCTGCGACTCCACGACACACCCCCTGGAACAACCCCCAATTCTCTCACTCAATCTGGTGCAAAACCGGGGACCATCAATCTTTGAGTGTTTGTGCGTCTCTTGCTTGGTCAGATTGTGGGTGTTCCTGTTTCTTTGGCTGAAAAGTTGGCCGTTACCAGATGAGCACGAAAACAGCCCGCATCATGAGTGATGTGGGCTGCTGCGTGATGTTTGCTTTCCAGCCTTGTGTATCCTGCAGTGAAGCTTAGTTGTAAGTTTCGGAACCTGGTGTGTACCGCCCGTTGCGAACGTTGTTGCTCTCGTTGGATTCA
>JAPOKD010000591.1 GCA_029977825.1 Planctomycetota bacterium
ATCTCTCGTCTCCGTCGTGTCGATCCAACCAAGAAGAAGGAAAAGGGTGAAATCGTACAACCACCTGATTCCATCATAGAAGCCACCGTTTTATGGAGGCCCGAAAACCTGCCGGAACCAGTTTATGCGGACCCACAGGGGAATAGCCCCAGATAAAAACTGGCAACAGGAAGCCTGCCCCCTTAGAATGTGAAAAAGCAAAATACAAGACTTACCTTCGAGTGTCTGCACCGGCGACGCGTAACTGCTAACCCGCTCCGGTGACCGCGCAGGTGCGATACGTGACGGTTACCGCGTTTACTGCCACGAGCGTCACTCGCCCAATGCTTCCTGCCTCCGACCTGCCATCGTGACACCAGAACATTCTCCGCCCGGCACCACGCCGACCCGCCGCAAGTTCATCAAGAACGGCAGCATGATGCTGGCTGGCGGTGCGATTGGCGGCAGCTCATTGAGTGTTGCCCAATCGGCACACGTGATTGGCAGCGACACCATCAAGATTGGGCTGATTGGATGTGGCGGCAGAGGCACAGCTGCAACCATTCAGGCGTTCAACGCCGGTGACAGAGGAGTCAAACTTGTTGCCATGGCGGACCCGTTCGGCAGCAACCTGCAGAAGTCCTACCGGTCAATCAAGAGCGTGCACTCGGACAAGGTTGACTGTGAGGGCCGACGCTACGAGGGGCTTGATGCCTACAAGGCCGTCATGAATAGCGATGCGAATGTTGTCTTCCTTGCCACTCCTCCCGGGTTTCGCCCACAGCACTTCGAGGCTGCGGTAAATGCTGGCAAGCATGTTTTCATGGAAAAGCCGGTTGCAACGGATGCCCCCGGTGTGCGTCGTGTTCTCGCGGCGAACCAGTTGGCAAAGAAAAAGGGCTTGGCAGTACACGTGGGTCTTCAACGCCGACACGAGACCCAGTACCAGCAATGCGTCGATCAAATTCACCGAGGTGCGATTGGTGACCTGGTATTTGCCCGAGCCTACTGGAATGGTGGAGGAGTTTGGGTGCGTCCCAGACAAAAAAACCAAACGGAACTGGGATATCAGTTGCGGAATTGGTACTACTTCACCTGGCTTGGCGGAGACCATATCGACGAACAGCACATTCATAACCTCGATATTATCAACTGGGTTGCGCAGAGTTATCCGACTGAGGCTCAAGGTGTAGGGGGGCGTGAGGTCCGCACCGGTCCGGATCATGGCCAGATCTTTGATCATCACATGGTCGAGTACACGTACGCGAATGGACTCAAATTGCTTAGCCAATGCCGGCATATCCAAGGTTGCTGGAACAGTGTCAGTGAACACGTCCATGGCACTACAGGGGTAGCCGACATCAGCCGCGCAGTCATCCGTGATCGCACCGGTAAAAAGCGATGGGAACGCAACAACAAAGAGACTCTTGGAAAAGGATGCCAACTGGAACAGGACGCCATGTTTGCTGCATTGCGTGCAGGTCACATCACCAACGAGTGCGACTATGGTGCCTATAGCACGATGACGGCAATCATGGGCCGGATGGCAACCTACAGTGGGAAGCGGGTGAGGTGGAGCGATGCGATCAAGAGCACAACGCAACTTGCCGACACCGATGCTCTGGAATCACTTGAGGATCTGGCCCCCATACAGCCCACCAAGGATGGTAGCTACGCAGTAGCGGTCCCCGGCGAAAAATCATCAACCGCCTAATCCAGCATCTCGTCGAGTCGATTTCGGTTCGTCAAATAAAGCTGCCATATCATTCGGGTTGCCACACCGCGGAAAGGCCGCCACCGTTCAGCCCTTGATACCAGAGCATTGACGTCTTCGTAGTTTCCTCCATCGAGTTCATGCATTCCTTTCACGAGGGCCAGATCGCCCAGGGGCAGCACATCGGGACGCGCGAGCGCCAATAACAGAAACACCTGTGCCGACCAGACACCAAAGCCGAGACGTTCAGTGATTTGAGCCATCACCTGTTCATCTGGCAGGTGTCGCAAAGCTCCTACCTTGAAATGTCCGTCTACAACATCGGCAGCCAAGGCAATGGCGTAACGCGATTTCTGGCGTGTGAATCCCAATTCGCGTAACGCCTGATCGCCTAATGCCTGAACCCGGGGTGCAGTCACGCGTCCGTGGCAGGCACAGTTGAGGCGTTTGAAAGTTGCCATTGCCGACACTAGCGACACTTGCTGCTCAAGCAGAACTCTTACAAGCGTCGAAAAGGTTGCAGGGCGTTTCCATAGCGGAGGCGGCCCATTCCGCTTCAGTATGTGACGGAGAGCAGGATCGACACCGGCCAAGTGCTTGGATACCGGAATCAGGTCACTCGCTTTGAGCATCGTCTGCATCACAGAAGACTATCAAGCTCGTCCGTCAGATCACCGAAGCGTTTCAAAGTGGTGGCAACCGGCTCGGGGCTTGTCATATCAACGCCTGCTCCCTTCAGGAGGTCGAGTGGGTCCTTACTGCAACCACCGCGAAGAAACGTAAGATAATCATCCAACTCCTGATCGCCACCTGCCAGCACACGCCGAGACAGGGCAACTGCAGCGCTGAGCCCCGTGGCATACTTGTAAACGTAAAATGCCCGATAAAAGTGAGGTATCCGAAAGCACTCCAGCTCCAAACATTTGTCGATTACGAAGTCGGGACCGAAATAAGCCTCCAGTAACCCACGATACACGCTGCGAAACGATTCCACCGTCAGCGGTTCACCCGCTTCGGCCATTTCATGCGTGATCTTCTCAAACTCAGCAAACATGGTTTGCCGAACAACCGTGGCACGCAGACTGTCGAGTTCATTATTGATCAAATAGGCACGTTCTTTGTCATCCACCGCATTCTTCAACAAATGATCGGTCAGCAACTGTTCATTGAAAGTACTTGCGACTTCGGCGACAAAGATAGTGTAGTTGTAATACTCGAATGGCTGGTTTGCAGCAGAATACCAACTGTGCATGGAATGCCCGGCCTCGTGAGTTAGCGTGAACACATCGTTCAGCACCTCGGGCTTGAAATTCATCAAAATGAATGGATCACCAACAAATGAGCCGCAGCTGAACGCACCACTCTGTTTACCCCGATTCGGATAGCGGTCGGCCCACCGCCCACGCAAACCTGCTTCCAAGGTTGCCGTATACTCACTGCCCAGCGGTGCAAGTGACTCCACGACAACATCAACTGCCTCGTCCCAGCTATGCCGCTTTTCGATATCACTTAAAATCGGAACGTAGGTATCGTAGTGGTGCAGATCTTTCAGCCCCATCTTCCTTTTCCGCACATCCAAATAGTGATGAACCTTGGGTAGTGAGTCACGCACTGCGCCGATCAGGTTGTCATAGACATCGACTGGAACATTATCCGGAAAAAGTGCTGCATCCAAGCTACTGGAATAGTTACGCGCCTGCGCATAGTACACGTCACGCTGAATACTGCCGCAGAGAGTTGCCGAAAGTGTATTCTCATGGGCCGCAAACTGGCTGTAATACTGGTCAAAGGCATTACGTCTGACTTTTCTCTGCGGACTGATGAGCAGTTGACCGAACGTCGCGTGCGACAATTCAATTGATCGTCCGTTGTGGTCCTCGACCTCCCCGAAACGCAAATCGGCATCATTGAGCTGCCGGAACGCGTTTCCAGCCGCTGATGCCATTTCTCCCTGCATTGCCAACAAACGCTCTTCATTGTCACTGAGGGTGTGAGAGCGGTATCTCACGAGACGTTCCAACTGCAAGCGATACAGCTCCAACCGCTCATCACTCATCAACGCCATCATTGCATCAGCATCAATCGCCAATATTTCAGGACGCATGAAACTTGCAGCCTGACTGGCTCTGACAGCCAGGTTTTGATAGCGGGCCTTAAGAGCCTGATAGTTGCTATTGGCCTGATCCTCAGTGGTCCTCAAGAACGCGTAGGTCCCAAGGCGTTCTGCCGTCTGCTCAAAATCACTATCAAAAGCCAGAGCAGCCCGCAGCACTTCCGCGGACTCGGAAAGGCGTCCACGAAACGTCTCATAGGTCGGAATCTGCTCCTCGAGTTTTTTGAAATCCAGCTCCCATGTTTCATCATCCGGACATAGGCTGGTCAGGTCCCAGCAATCATCGGGGTTCACTTCATCACGTGGCGGCAGCGTAGCGGTACTCATCCGAATCAGGCATCCTTGAACAGAAGTTTTACGAGGCACAGCACAGGACTTCAAACGACGGCAGCATTGTAACGTGGTTGGCAGTCATCGTTCATGCCCCCTTGCCTACTAAC
>JAPOKD010000972.1 GCA_029977825.1 Planctomycetota bacterium
ATTTTCCGTTGATCGCCAGAGGCTACCTCAACATCCACCACACGACCGCTTTGCTCTGCCAACGCGGTCCCATCAATTTGCCGCAGTGCCAACTCGGCGATCAACCCCGACAGCGGGGTCTCAGCATCGTCCGTCTCGGTTTCAATTTGAAACGCTGGTTGACCTTCGGCACGCAAATGAAAATCAGCACTTTCACTTTCGCCCACCACCAAATCTGAATCCCCCTGCACCTCGATGCACGCTGGGTCAAGAAGAATAACCCTCTTCAACACCTCTGGTGTCCCGCTTTCAAACAGCACCCTGATCGATTCTCGACGGGGCATGGTGATTGCTCCAACCTCCGACGCACCGTAACGCAATCGCATGACGCCGCCGCTGGCAGGAACATTTGAAACAACATAATGCCCGCCGGTGGTTGATTTGATTACGCCCTGCCAAGGTTCTTGTTCAAGCGTGATTTTGAGTTCGCTTAGCTGAAAGGCGTCGGGATCCGCTGGCTCAAATAAAACGTCGGCCGCTTGCCAACTCCCCGAACCGGACTCGGAAACCCCCAACGCGGAAAGGACCGGTTTACTCGCCTCCGAGCTTCGATCCAACCGATAGACAATTACCTCGTCTGGCAATGCATCAATGTAACGCTGGTCCAACTCAGCATCACCAACAATATGAATTGTGAGGGGTTTGCCCTCGCTGGCCCGCGCCGCCAGCGCATCCAGAGCCCACTCCAGACCTGTCGATGTAGGTACTGGTTCACCACCCCGGCGTCGTCTCGCTAGTTCAACCGGCTCGCCGGGTCGCACTAGCGTTTGCAGTTGCGGTCCAGCGTGCACAATCTCGCGGCTCATCAATGGCAACGTGGACGCTTTCAGTATCGCAAGATCTAAATCGGCAGAACTGTCCACCGGTTCCCCCACGCTTCCGTCCAGCAATATCACATGCTGCATCTGTTCGCTTGCAGCCCATCTTGGTCCGGCAATAAGAATCCACAACAACGACGAAATCAAGACGAGCAGCAACCATGCAGGCCAATGCCGGAACCTCTGGACAAAAACGCGTGCTCTCGTTTCCTTGACCGCTGCCTGCCAGAACAGGGTGCTGGCCACTTCAATTTCTTGATGCTGAACCCGCAACCGTTGCAGTAAAGCCAGGCCAACTGCGATGACCCCGATACCGATAAACGTTACAAAGGTTGAAAACAACGTAAAAGTCATGCCACGTAACTCCCACCTTCAAAGAGTTGTGACAATTGCTTCATCACATCGCCTTCATGGTCGAGGAACAACAGGTTTCCCTGTCGGCTACGGGCAAAATCCTGCAACTTCTCGAAGTGTGTATCGTAAGCTCCTCGATATTCTTCCATGACTGAAGCTGTAACGGAAACATCTTGCATGTCACCGGTCTCACAATCCCGGACCCGGATGTCGCCCTGAAGACTGGGCTCGCGATCCTCCTGGCGACTGATCGCTACCAGAAGAGGACGATGACGCGTGCGTTTTAACTCAGTGGTCATCACCTCGATCCCCTGAGGATCAAAAAAATCAGAGATGATCACAAGCAGGCCTTCTCGCATTCTCATGCCCCTTAGCTTTGACAGCGATGTGGCCAAGTCGGTTCCCCGGGGCAAGTCACGCGCTTTTTCAGCCGCCCGGCTCATCGAGTCGGCAAGCAGACTGAGGCGCCCTCGCCCAGAAGTAGGCCTGATCGAGCTATCCAGTTCATCGGCAAATGGCAAAACACCAACGCGGTCGTGTTGATCAAGCCCTATCGCCGCAAACGCAATTGCCACCTTCATCGCCGTGATAGCCCGGGGTGGATCATCATGCCACATACTCTTGGACAAATCAGGCATCAGATAGATTGGCAGATCCTCCATCTCTTCGAACAGGCGAACCACGAAGCGTCCGAGCCTCCGATAGACATTCCAGTCAATGGACTTGAGTTCATCTCCCGGTGAGTAGGGACGATAGTCGCGAAACTCCATCCCCTGACCTCGATCGCGCGACCGATGCTCGGCCCACCTCCCCGCTGGTGCGACTCGTCTTGCGACCACGCGCATGGCGTGCGCCTGCTGAAGAAAGTCAGGGTCAAGCAGATTGAAGGGGTCGTTCATACGGAAACAGGACGCTGGAGGGATAAGGGGCAAACCCGGTGACGGAATGCCGTGCAGCAAAC
>JAPOKD010000753.1 GCA_029977825.1 Planctomycetota bacterium
CAAGTAATTTACTTCGATCACATCAGGCAAATGATCCCCATTCATATCGGCTAGCCCGATACTGGAAGTCCACCGTCCATCGGATGCTGTGATTGCAAAGGCGTCTTTGCGGAAGGTACCATCACCCTGATTGAGGTAGACGGAATTCTTCCCAATGTTTGCAACAATCAGATCAGTGAATCCATCCTGATTGATATCGCCCGCACATACACCCTGCCCGTACCTGCGATCTGTAACGGCAGCAAGTTTTTCAATCGCTTGAAAATTCCCACCGGGTAGCTGCCTGAAAAGCTGATTGGGTTCCGAGCTGTCAAGTTCTTGCGGATCGCCACCTGTTTGCACAACATACAAATCGCACAGCCCATCCAGATCATAATCAAAAGTGGCAAGTCCACCGCCGTTAGCCTGGTAGAGAAAAAAGTCCACCTCTTCAGTTGGATATTCACTGGTGAAATCCACATCAATTTCAAGCTGGTCAGCAATGTTGCGAAACGCCAGATCACGCTGAGTCTGCTGACCAGGTTGTACAGTTGGCTCCGTCAGCTCAATCCCTTCCAGACCCGGCGTTGGATACTTGGCAAGGTCAATTCCCACAAGCCGGTCAAAACGCGATTGCAACACCGCCTCACTGGTTCCCGTTTTTTCCCAAGCAGCTATTTGATCAAGCCGTTCACTCAACTGGGAACTTGACCGCGGATCTCCGCCCTGCATCTGCAAGGCATGTTGATACCACCCCAAGGACTCCCAAGGTCGAACCAGAGTCTGCAATTGCTGACCAATCCACATGACTTGACTCTGATCCGCTACCGCCGCAATCCGAAACAGCTGATCCAAGGTAGCAAGGTTCTTACGCGAAGCGGCTGCGTTCTCATTATCTCCAGTTCTTTCCAAGGCTGCTGCAAGCAGCCGCAGAGAGGCTCGATCCGTAGGGTCAAGCTTCACGGCCTCCCCCAAAGCTCGAATCGCTTCCTTATCACGACCTAAGCGTATGAGCCGCTGTCCTATTGCAGACCAGTATTCCGGCTGTTTTTCCGTTCCCGGCGTTACAGTGTCAAGCCACTTTTTAAAAGCATCATCATCGGCAGTCTCGGCAATCAATCGACCACGAAAAGCATCCAGTGCGGGATGTGAAACGTTGCTTGCCAGACGATTTACTTTTTCAAGTGCTGCCTCGGCATTTGAATCAGCAACCAGCAAGTACCTCGCCTTGCCTAATTCCAACAGCGTATTCGCGGGATCTCCAACTACTTCATCCAATGACACCAACATGAATGGACTGCCAAGCTCTACCAGACTCAACAATTCGCGGGGCTGCGCCGCATTGAGTCGGATCAGATTCAAAATGAAGGGTCGAGACTCAAACCGACGTCCTTCAGCATTCAACAATTGAGCCATCGTACGATGGGTTCTTGGATCATCCGGCGCAACACGAATTGCTTCCTGCAGATCTTCCTCAGCTGCAGCAAGTTCACCTGCACGCAAATGCCAATCAAATGCCGTCAGCCAATCTTCAACACTTCCGCCACCATTCAGTTTTCCAAGTGTTCGAGCAACCCCTGCTGCATCCGCGAAATTGCCCTGAGAAGCATGTATTGATGCCATCGTCTGCAACGCAACTCTATCCTCGGGTGATTGGATCAAAACCCGCTGCGCCAACCTGCGAGCTTCATCGAGCTTTCCCTGCTGCAACAGATTCCATGCACGCTGTCCAGACGCAGTTTGCGAACCATCGCCTTGGGATCGTTCATTTTCTCCCGCACCGCTTTGCTCTGCACCCGTCCCTGGCTGCGAG
This sequence comes from Planctomycetota bacterium, assembly GCA_029977825.1. Taxonomy (GTDB): domain Bacteria; phylum Planctomycetota; class Planctomycetia; order Pirellulales; family Pirellulaceae; genus Rubripirellula. The sequence continues at coordinate 1,793 of JAPOKD010000753.1, forward strand.
GTCCGCGGTTGGTCCTTTCTGGTATCACAACCACTCATTCCAAAAACGAAAAAAGAACCGAACAGAACCCAACAGAAATGCGCTTTCATCATCCCCGTTCCATCACCTGTCCGATTTCTGAAGGTGATTTGTGGGCTGAAACTCATATTGAAACTCAATTCACTGGCAGGCCTGTGGAGTCAAGCCATCGCTAACCGCAAACTTCCGTGATGAACCGCAGCAAATGATCATCGCACACCTATGTTGGTCATCCCAGACCACAGACATTGGTGGCAACCGGGACCAGACGATCGGTCCCTCAACCAGATCAAGCCACGTAAATTTCCCACACCTAGGCGTCTGGAAAATCAGCGCAGATTCTGGCATTTGCTCCCGACCGGTATTCTAACACCCCGAGACAAACTGCGGTGATCTTTTCTGCTTCGCTGGTGAGCGTGAAACAAAAGTGTTTTCCCCGAGAATCGCAAACTCAACGGTCTGCATGGATGGCCGATAGCCAAACCTGATCATGAACTCTGCCTGACTTCCAGACAGCTGTCGAACCATGACCGGCAAGAAGAGTATCCTGCATCTGATCCATGGAGCGTTTTCGACCGCTGGTTTTCTTGGGACGGTACCTATCAGGTGAGCGTCCTCAGAAATCAGAAACGACAAACCTACTGCAGTTTCTACTGACAGACCGCTGACCTTAACGGCGATACCGAATCGCTGTCATCACAATTGTTCAACGCGTCTGTGGGCGTGTTCACGCAGCCCAGTGGAGCAAGAGAGAACCAGTGGAGCAACAGAGACTACCGATCCCGTGCCAGGAGGGGAAACAGTCCAGTGGTGAGCAGATCACGTGGTGTAGGAACTGGGGTACCTCGATAGTGCATCCGGCGCACAGTGTTGCCGTAAAAATGAAAGGGGCGATAAGGACGCCGCACCATGGGTGTTTTTTCCAATTGCTGACGATAGGCACCCGTCGCAACAATCACAGGTGACCACCCTGGTTCAGCTGCGTTAACCTCCTCCAGAGTCACGCAAGTGGCAAGTAGAGCACATCCCATTAAAAGCAGATTCTTCATGTGTCGATATTTCCTTTCTGCAAGTCACTGATATAAAAAGTGTCAGCCCGCATTTGTGGTCAAGATGATGAATCCAGATCTGATTGACCCGACAACAGTCCTACTGTGAAAAACAGCGTCCATGAACAAATCGAAACAAAAACTCATCGGATTCGGCATTCTGGTGCTGATTCTGGCTGGCTACACGCTACTGCCGCCCGAACTGCAGCTGCTCATCCAGCCTGGACCGGAAGTCGCGTCTAGTTCCCAAAATAATCCGGAAGGCCAACGCCTCAACGGACGAGAAGGAAATTCACAGCAACTTGAAGCCGATTCACATCAGTCGAGATCCGCAAAACCCACTCAATCGGATTCGACTGTCAGAAACCCTACAAACGTGAACACGGACGGCTTGGCGGAGAGTCGAAAATCCGAACCCTCCGGACCGGCAACGCTCGCATCAAGTGATGACTCAACTCAGCAAACAGGCACACAGCGCGCAACGCAAGCGACAGCGTCAGAAAACCACTCCACAAGTGGCAAGTCTCGAGGGCCACCTGCAACCAACAGCGAGGGAAAACAGCGTCCCGATGACCAGCAGCTAAACCGGAATCAACCCGCAACCCTGCTCCACG
>JAPOKD010000536.1 GCA_029977825.1 Planctomycetota bacterium
ATGCACTGGGCTCCGCTGCCTGTTGTGTTCCCCAAGCAAGGAACAACAGGACCAATGGAATTGGCAGGGCCAACAGCAGCGTCAATCCAAACGCCTGCCAAGTCAGGATATAGCGGTCAGTGGATGCACGTTTGGTGGCTATCCCGACTCGTGTCAGAGCTGCAATGATCCAGGGGCGAGTGACACATAAGGCAATTACTGTGAATAACAGAAACAGACATTGCACTGGCCGAAGTGCAAACAGGGTGAACAGGTTGTTCGCAAATTCCCTCCAATGCTCCACATTGAAAAGCCAAGACATCCCGGCGGGGATATCACGAAACGTTGCCAAATTCACAGGTAGAGCGCTGCGAATCCAGAACAACTGTTCCGTGATATAAGCTCTGACCTCATCAACCCTTTGCAGAAAAAGTTCGTTCGACACCCCAAGAGCAGACAGGTTCGGCAAAAGATCCGTATATTCCTGATTCAACTTTTGCAGCAATTCGAGACGAGCTTCAAGAATTGGCTTGGCTGCTGGGAATATATCCGCTGGAAGCTGCTCTTCGCGTTTCGCATGCGCGCGTATTTCCCGTTCAACGACCAAGTTACTGATCCGAATGTCATCTAATTTCGGCAAGTTACCGAGGTTGATCGTTTTATCTTGGGATGGATTCAACAATTGAGCTTGGAGATCGAAGAGCACCTGCGCCATTGCTCTTCCACCATCTCGCATCCCAACCTGCGCTTGCAGATGCGAATACTCCTGTTCCAGATAATCGAGTCGCTGCGTTGCAGCATTTTCTGCAGCAGAAACACGCTTCGAAAGTGCAACAGCATCGGTGTACTCTTTCAGTAGCGTTCCCACTTCCTCGATCAGGCCATCCAGTCTGGCACTGTTGGGCTCGGCTTGGGCTGTTTTCAGAATGGCACTGATATTGGCCGTCAGTTCGATAGATTCTTTACTCTTGTTCTCTGACCACCGCGTCTGCAGTTGGGCAACCAGAATCTCTCCATCCGAAATTTTACGTTTCAATAAACGCTGTTTTGCGATCGCCAGCTGCTCACGTTCATCTTGGCTGGCCTTTTCTGCCTCAAGCATCTGGTTTTCAGCAACAAGCAACACCTGCACTGACTTCAAAAGCGTACGATCCGCAATCCGCTTTGGAGAAGGTGAATCTGCGACCAGTGCTGGACTGGCAAGCTCGGCTCGAGATTCCCCCAGTTCAGTCTTGAGATTTGCGACGCGCACCGTAATCTCATCTCTTCGCGCCTGCACACGCACAAGTTCTGCTGCAACTTTCGATAACTCGTCACGATGCTTGGACAATTCTTCCTGACGCTTTGAGATTGTCTTTTGAAGATCCTGAGCATCAATTTGACCGTCGGCCGCTGCCAAAGCCTCAAGCGTTGGCAATTCGTCATACTGGCGTGTGACATCGATCGTCTCCGGCGGTGCAGTAATGATCGCTTTGCGGTACTCTGCTTCCTGTCTCCTCGCAAGCTCAGCCTGCTTCAGTTTGTCGATTGCCTGTCGATAAATAGGGCGCAGGGTTTCTTTGACAGCGTCATCAATTCCGGAACTTGATTCGATCGACTCCCACTCTTTCTCAACGGCGTCACGCGTGACGTCACTCAGCGGCTTCGAATCGGCAGAGCCATCTTCATTCGAGGGTGTGGAAACGGCTGGCGGTTCCTGCTGCGAAGGATCCGGCTGAGTCGGATTTGAGGGCTTGGAGCCAGCTTGACCCGAAGCTTCCGTTCCTTGACTCTGAGAGCCAACTGGATTCGCGGTCGCAGGCGATGGTTGATTATCAGGACTCGCCGCTTGTACAGGCGTTCCCTGCTGCGCGATGACCTGGCATGAGCCCCCGAGGTCTGATAGCACAAACGCACCAACCAAAACCAGCCAGCACACCCTGCCACTCACGCGAAGTGAACGGAAGAGATTTACCCTCTTAACCTTCAACATCAAGCCCCCCCGTCTCCATTCAACTTGCTGCCCGACTCAATGTCCGGGCTTTCCTGCAATGCCATCTTCAAGCGACCAGCGCGCTCTTCTTATCCAGTATTCCAGCAGATTGATCAAGAAGCATTTTCTTCAATGCGAGGAAGCTTCTTAATAGCAAAGGACAACATGATCCAAGTCCAACCGTTAAACAGCAGTTCCAGACCCACGAACAAGCCTATGATCCACAGAACTCCGTTTGCTCCGTCTGGGAGATGTCGGAACGCTCGAAAAATAATCAGTCCCAGCATCAAGGTCACGATACCGTTGACCAATCCCCAGCCCCACTGCGGGTACTTCTCGACCAGAGCCATCACAATCCGGAAACCGCCGCCAACCACAAACAAACCAGCCAGCATGAGCGTGAATAACGCCAATGATTCCACTGGCATCTCAGTGATCATGAATCCAGCTACGACATAAACCAGACCGCCCAAAATGTGAACAAAAAACGCACTCCACTTGCCCGCCCAGAAGGCGCTAATCACCGTCATTACCCCACTGATGATCAGAATAGCACCGATCAAAATGACAACACCCACGGAAGTAAAAAGTGGGTAGGCAATCGAGAACATTCCGGCGATCACAAGCAGGACACCAGTGATCAGAAAGCACCACCACTCTTTACTGAGATGGCTCAGCTCGTGCTTTTGAAACTCTTCCAGAGAGGCTTTTAGATTGTTTGTCTCAACGTTACTCATGATGTTTTCCAAGTACCAACGGGATTGTTGCCACAGCAGAACAACGAACCGCCGTCTGCACCGCAGGCTCAATTTATAGTCAAAGCCAGCGTCAGAACTGCTACCAATCATGATTTATTTGCAGGGAATCATTGCGAAAGGTCCGGATGGGTGAGCCGTCGTGATGGCTGATATGAATCTCGGGTCAGATGGCGCCGCCCACACCCACCAGAGGTAGCAAACTGCATCAGATGCCTGTTTCTGATGCGTAAGCCGGTTAACGGTTCAGCTGAACGCAGTGCAAGCTCCTAGGGGGCTAAAACCCCAGCTTGCGATTGTTCAGAATGCGACGACAAAACATTCCTACGCTGTACCTGCAGGCATGAAACTCCTGTGACCGCTGGACTGGGCCACCGTCACGGTGATCCACCCAATCGGCCGCAGAAGAATTTGGTCCCCTGTGTCGAACATAAACAGTAAGTGCAAATACATAAATATCTGCTCGACGCCTCAGGCTGTCAGTTGGGGGACCCGTGCATCCGAGGGGCCAGATATCAGGCTACAGTCCACAGTATTGGGTTTCGCACTCCAGTAACCCGCGAGTTCTTTTCGCAATTGCGTTCGCGCTCTACTGATGCGACTGCGAACTGTTCCCATCGTCAGATGCAGAACTTCCGCGATTCTGCGGTAGTCAAACCCTTCAAATTCCCGCAATCTTAGGATTTCACGATGGTGAGTGTCTAAACGCTGCATGGCCAGATTCACAGCGTGACAATCCTCTGTTCTCTCCAGGCACGCCAATGGTCCCTCAACAGCATCGCGACACGATGACTTTCCCACAGGTCGACATGTCTCGTGTGTCTCATCGAGGCTCGTAATTCGATGTCGATTCTTCATGTAGTAACGTCGGGAATTGAGTGCGATTCGATACAACCATGTATAAAATCCACTGTCGCTTCGAAATGAATGAAGATGATTGAAGGCACGTACAAAAGTATCCTGAACAATGTCATCGGCAATGCCGGAACATGTCACCCTGGTTCGAATTGCCGATGTCAATCGCCCCTGATATCGATTCACCAACTTGGTGTAAGAAGCCTGATCGCCAGCCAACGCCGAGGCAATTAAATGGGAATCACTGTCGTTTCCTTCGACAGAACAGGTGGTAGAAAATTGTATATGCATTGGAAACCTGAACCATGAATCGTATTACAGCCATTGGAGTGCATTGATTGATGTTGGCTGTCATTCAAATACGCGGCACAACGCAACCATTCCCGCAGTACTTTTCAGATAAGTTCCCGGATATTTTTCTTATTGCCAAAGAAAAACCATGAGTACTCGTTGCAAAGGAACAACGACTCCCAGACGCAGTGTCCAGCGGATTGACACCACTGAAAATCTTTCACCGTCAGCTAGGGGTATCCTATTACCGTGTCACTGAATCCCGAATGCAACAGGACAGTTGGCACGCGATTTGTCCATCACAGATGCACAGGGATAAAGCGTTTGGTCTCATTAGCTTTCGGCTCTGGCACCGGAGTGATCCATGGAATGGAGTCTCCTCGTTGGTGAAACTCCGCGACCGTGCGTTTGAAGATAGGGACAATTTTTCCCAGCATTTCGCGTTCAGTGCTGCCCACAGCCTCGATCCCGTCCAGATTGGCTACCCGCCCGCGATGCACTCCCCCTTCAACAGTGAGATGAACGATGCAGGAAAAAGCGGGGACGTCCACCTGAGCCATAGGTGGGCTTGGAGCTTGCGAATCCGTGGAATTTGATTTTTTCTGTGACATGAATTCCTCTCTTGTGCATCATGTTGAACGCAACCAGTGATAGCACTAAACCAATGCCAACGTGCCATCAGTGGTGGATCACTCATTCCCGGGAAAGACCATTTACCAACTGATGTATTCCCTCCATG
>JAPOKD010000993.1 GCA_029977825.1 Planctomycetota bacterium
CCGATGATCCAGAAACCGATGATCCAGAAACCACTGAGCAGCACACTCACCCTCCTGTGCGGTCTCCTGGCCGCCGCTCAGTTCGCAGCCGCCCAAGACCTTACGCCGCAGCAAGAGCAGCGCATTCTGAAGCGTTTCCCGCAAGCGGACCGTAACGGTGACGGAGAGCTATCCGCCGAGGAAATCGCTCCAATCAGGGAGCGTCTCGAAAAAGCTCAACAAATGAGAAACAGGAAACCAAAGCCAACGCAAACCCAGCCGAAAGGTCCTGCGCCGACCCACGCCAATCTGCAATACGGCGATCACAAGAATGCCGTGATGGATATCTGGCTGGCGGACTCGAATGAACCGACTCCGATCGTTGTCGCCATTCACGGGGGCGGGTTCAAAGGTGGCGACAAGTCGAAGTATCACGGTTGCTCGGAACTCCAGGCGTGCCTCAAAAAAGGTGTGTCATTCGCGTCGATCAACTACCGCTTTCGCGACGAGGATCCACGCGGGATTCTCGCCTGTCTGCACGACAGCAAACGGGCAATTCAGTTCATCCGGCACCAAGCCGAAGAGTGGAACATCGACAAGAAACGAGTCGCAGCCTACGGCGGGTCTGCAGGCGCCGGCACGACGCTATGGCTGGCGTGTCACGACGACATGGCTGACCCTGACAGTACTGATCCGGTCCAACGTGAATCCTCGCGCCTGGTCGTCGGGGGCCTGTTGGCAACCCAGGCAACTTACGACGTTCTGCAATGGAAAGACATCCTTCCATTGAAGGAACCGTGGACCTCCGAAATGCAAAAGGCTAGCGAGCCAGACATTCTGGTTGCTTACGGAGTTCAGTCGATGGACGAACTGAATTCGGAAAAAGGAAAAGCAATCCGCAAAGAACGAGACATGCTGGCTTGGATGTCCTCAGACGATCCGCCGATCTGGATGAAGAACAATATGCGTGGCGGACCAGTAGCAACGAACGACCAAAACCACAGGAACCATCACCCCGAACACGTTGCATGTTTAAAGAAACGGGCAGATGAGGTCGGAATGCAGACAGTAGCGATCGCTCCAGCCGTTGGCCTGACACCGCAATCGGAAATCAGAATGATCGACTTTTTCTTCGAGCACCTTGGCGTGAAGCAAGGCGTTAAGTAGACAGAGAGCCCACTGCCTGCTCTGGCAGTGACTTCGCCAACAATTTGACGCCCACTTCACGGGCCAAAAGTACTACATCTCCATTTTTCAAAAAAAAAGCATCCCTGTTTTTACCGATACTTCAGGCTCATCTGTTGGTAAGAGCAGTTAACAAGCGAGTTCATCATGAATAGGAAGGAAGAGTCGTCTGGTTCTGTGGGCCGCCGATCCATCATCAAGGGAGCAGCGAGCGCGGGTCTGATTTCAGCAACAAACGTGCCCACGATTTTGCAAGCATCCGAGTCTCGCTCTGCACAACCTGAGCTCGTCCGGAGCGAGAACAGCAAACCTGGCACTCGCGATTGGATGCTGACCAAGACGCGCACCGTGCCCGGCAAGATCAACAAGATTCTCTACAACGGGCGCTGCCAGCAGATCGAAGGCTACTGCAATGCAAACAGCATACGTGCGGGCGAGACCTTGAAAATCATGGTGAGTGCACATCCAGCGTCTGATTTCAAGCTGGAGATCTTCAGGACGGGCTATTACGGTGGCAAGGGCGCACGGCTGATGAAGACAATTGAGTCGCTGCATGCGTTCACTCAACCGGATCCATCCGTTGGAGAGAATTACGCCCGGGAGTGCCAGTGGGAGCCGACACTTGAACTTGAGATTCCTGAGCACTGGCCCAGCGGCGTTTATCTGGGAAAGATGACCGCAGAAAAAAATGGCATTCAGAGTTATGTCATTTTCATCGTTCGTGATGACCGCCCATGCGACTTTCTTTTCCAGTGCAGCGATTTAACCTGGTCAGCCTACAATCGTTGGCCGATGGA
>JAPOKD010000633.1 GCA_029977825.1 Planctomycetota bacterium
AAGCCCTAAGTGTTGCGTCTAGCCTGCTGCAGCAACGAAAAAACACCAGCCACGCAACCGCGTGACTGGCGTCTTGAAGATTCTCTGACTGGCACTCTTCAAGCGTCAGTCGACTGGCAATGTTGCTTACTTGAAATCAGCGCTGTACTTGTTGACAAGTTGCCTTCTCATCGCAGCAGTTTCGCCTGCAATTTGGGACCAAATATCCTCCAGACTCTTTGCACCCTGTGAACGTTCCTGCATATGGATCTGCGCTATCTCACGACCCTGCTGCTGACGCGAGGCATTCATCGCACTGACTCCTGACCCAATACCTTGAGGACCATAAGGGGTGGAACCGTACCCCATGCTGGCTCGATAGCCACCATAGGAACTGTTGGAATACCCGTAACTTCCGGTACCACCAGTTTGAGATACTCTCAAGGCGCTGGACCTGCCAACGCCCTTCATGATGGACTCACAATTTCTGAATGTTGCAGCGATGGTAGCCCCGAAGTTGACCAATTCGGGGTCGACGTTCAAGATTGGGAGGCGGTCAATTTTTCGTGAGTATTTGTCGTACCAGATTGCACCTTGCCCGAAGCTTTGGAAATGATGGTCGTCTCTGAGGTCATCCATCAAAGCATTCAGTGAGTTCCAGTATTGCTGTGTCGCGAGCAGGGTCTTCTTCTTGGGGTCATTTGCACCTTCCGACTTTGCATCCTGAACAGCGTGAGTCATCGAGGCCGGTAACTCCATTACGCTCATCACCTTTCGAGTCCCTTCTTCGCCGAGCTTGCCACGCAGCATAAACGTATTGCCGCTGACGGACGGTTCCCACATTTCAAAATCGTCGATCATGGCACCCTGATTCTCCAGGATTTCAATCAACAATGGTTTGCCAACCTCAGCGAGGACTTCGGCAGAGTCAGCGAAGTCCACGCGAATGGCACCAAGCTCAGAATCATCAATCGAAATGCCCAAGGTAATCCCTTGAATACCTTGCAACAGACTGACAAGCTTGCTTGCCGGAACCTTCGCATCCTTCAGTGAATTGAGCTTTGAAATTCGCTGCTCAATCTCACCTATCGAGACAAGCCCGCCAAGGTCCATCGCCATGATGATGGGGGTCCCAACCTTAGTCGCATAGGTGAATGCCGTCTGGAGGTAAGGTGAAAGATGACCGCCGGGCACGGACACGTTCGTCTGGCGCAACCAACGAGCAACATCCTGTCGGTTAGCTGGCGTGTAGGAAGCCATCAACGCTGGCCCCATCTGCAAAACAAAGTGATCGTCTGGGAGGCGTACAGCGGAGTGATTGCTGATGTTGTCCATGGTGCCACCATAGTGATTGGCGACATCCAGGACATCTTTGTCTTCGCTGAACTTCATCATGCCGAGTTCCCACAATGCCTCGTGGCCGAAATGAAGGTCATGCCGTCCTGCGATCAGTACCTCTGTCGCATTGGGAGGCAGGGCAGAAATCCCCGACTCATAAGCGGCCTGCCGCCGAGCCTGCCAGCCTTCACGGTCAGCGATACGGGACCCAAACATTTTCTGGGCATTGATTAATACAAGTGTGTTAGCGTCAGCAGGAACCCGCGCTCTCATGCCACCGAACTGCGCGGTAGCGATTGTGGGTGTAAGCAAAAACGTCAACAACAGGGGCAGGCAAACGGCGCTTTTCATTGTGTCGATGTGGATCACTTGTGAGGTTGATTTCGCTTTCGCTTCAGCTGCCAACAAGACTCAAAGCCCAAGACAACTTCAACCAGAGCGAGGAACATAGGTATGAACCGGAATTTCCGGCGAGTAAGGATTATAGTCACAAGTTGAGCAGCATGTATCAGACTCTTTTCCGCATTTAAGCATCGTTTACTGAAATTCAGCGGCAAAAAATTACCTGATCGCTATCATCCCTGAATGCGGTACCGTGACCTGATACGCCCCGTATCGACACATGCACGGACCACCTTTGAGGACGCCGAACCCTTCAAATCATGGCAAAAAATCAATACAGCCAACAAAAACACGCCATTTCCGCATGAGCCTGCCCCAAGTCCCCACACAGGCGGGCCCCCCGCCTGGCCACACTTTCGGGCAACCCACACCTGAATTCACCCTGACAACACCATCCTCCATGTGGCCCCCAAGCGTTTCGTTCACCTACAGCGCCCAAGTGGCAGAACAAAGCTCATCATCAATAAGGTCGATCCGCGATCTCGCTGGCGTCAGCGTGATGAAGAAGGTGCGATGAGGTGATCGTAAAGAGCAAAAAAGCAAGCGGCCACTACAGTGACTCCCCCCGTCACCCTACTCCTGTCTTGATGGAGGCATTGAGATTAATCAGGCACTTTAACTTCACCGCACTCAGGTCCTGACCTCCAGAGCACGATTCAACCAGGACGAGACCACCCATAAACTCAAATCAGGCTGTGCCTTCACTTTTGCAAACAAAAAAAGGCAGCAATTGACGATGTCAATTGCTGCCTTGTACTGGACTCGCACAATATACGAAGAGCAGGGGATGCAACGCCCCCTTTACTGAAGCTGAATCAGTTTGACCCGGCGCCGTCTTTCAACTTACGCATGACTGCATCGAGGTTGAAACTCGCTGCCTCCTGCCGAGGAGGAAAGTCTTTAAAAGTTTTCAGAAATTTCCCAACGTATTCCTGAGCGGGCGATAACAGGAACACGCGGTCAAGCAACCAGTCGTAATACGTATTAGAGGTGACATCCGCACGCTCGTAGGGATCAAGCCGAAGATTAAAGATCTTGGGTACACGAAGATTGACAAACGGCTCCGCCCAAATCTGCAACGTTCCCTGGACACGTTGCTCAAGAAACACAAGTTTCCAGTTATCAAATCGAAGCCCTGTAATCTGCTGATCATCATTGCAGTACAGGAATGACTCGCGCGGCCCCTTTTCTGTCTGTCCCGTCAGGTATGGAACCAGATCGAAGCCATCCAGATGGACTTTGTAATCCCGACCGTTGGCTTGATACCCCTTCATCAACTTTGATTTGATATCAGGTACTCCCGCCATCGCCAGGAACGAGGGAAGCCAATCAAGATGAGACACGATCTCGTTAGACACACTGCCTGGCTTGATTTTCCCGGGCCACCGAATCATTGCTGGTACTCGATAAGCTCCCTCCCAATTCGAATTTTTTTCATTCCGGAAAGGGGTAATGGCAGCATCAGGCCAACTATTCATATGCGGACCATTATCGGTGCTGTACATCACAAACGTATTATCACCGATCCCCAAGTCATCAATTTTATCAAGTACCGTTCCTACGTTCTTGTCATGGTCGATCATCGCATCTGCATATTCACTCATCCATCGGCCGGACTGCTCACGGCTTTCCGGCTTGACATGAGTTCGGAAATGCATGTGGGTAAAATTCACCCAGATAAAGAATGGCTTCTCTGCTTCTACTTGCTGTTGCATGAACTTTGCAGCACGAGCCGCTACATCATCATCAATCGTCTCCATACGCTTCCGAGTCAAAGGTCCGGTATCCTTGATTTCGCCATTGGCGAATGAGTGCAAGACGCCACGTGGACCATACTTTTTGCGAAACTCAGGGTCCTTCGGATAGTCGCGGTGCTCGGGCTCCTCCTCAGCATTGAGGTGGTACAGGTTCCCGTAAAACTCATCAAAACCATGATTGGTGGGCAGCATTTCATCGCGATCACCAAGATGATTCTTCCCAAACTGTCCCGTAGCGTAACCCAGCGGCTTCAAGAGCCCTGCAATCGTCGGATCTTCAACCTGCATTCCGACTTCCGCCCCCGGCATACCGACCTTCGTCAAACCGGTCCGCATTCCGTGCTGCCCTGTGATGAATGACGCGCGTCCAGCAGTACAACTCTGCTCCGCGTAGTAATCCGTGAACATCATTCCCTCGCGGGCGACACGATCGATGTTCGGGGTTTTGTAACCCATCAAACCTCGCGTGTAAGCACTGATATTGGATTGCCCAATATCGTCCCCCCAAATGATCACGATATTTGGACGCTCACCTTGAGCG
>JAPOKD010000479.1 GCA_029977825.1 Planctomycetota bacterium
AGGATTGACAACCGAGTCCCAATTGAAGTGGGATGAATGAACAGCCAAACCATTGTCCTTGGCGGCTTTGATCATCGGTTTTGCATTGGGGAATCCGTAAGGTTCCACCTGTTTGTAGCCGGCATCAGCAACTGCCTTGAGTGTTCCTTCAACGTCTTCATTGATCTGATTTCGAAGTGTGTATAGCTGGATTCCGATTTCCTTGCGGTATCGGTTATCTTGATCAAGTGCCATGATTAGTTGTGGTTGTGAGATTGCGCAGGAGATGGCAGCGCTAGCCCCAAGGAATTCCCGTCTCTTCATCATATTTTCTTGCCTCTTCGGACCAGATTTATCTGGTCGGTGATGTGTTGCTGTTTGGCACAGTATACAACAAGAGCTCGGGAATGTCTGAACATTGAATCTGCCCTTTCAACGAGATTTTCATGGCTCGATTCGAATCAAGTGGTCATTTTCGATTCCCGCACCACACTTTTTCACCTGACGAGTTGCGAGGCTCGGTGTCTCAAATACCGTCCGTTGACGCGGTTGCGGTGCTCGAACCGACCAAAGCCGATTTCGTTCCGTTGGCGAAACAGCTCAGAGAGGCCGATGTCCGTCACATTCTGCTGATCCATGGGACTTTCGCTGGGGGGGACATTACTGGTTTCGTACGGGAAGTGAAGAGGTTTTCGCCAGTCAAAGCATCGCGAATTGATGAAATCAGCAAAGCCTGGTTTGATGAATTAGCTGGCGATGTCGGGAACTATACCGACGCCTTTGCAAAACAGCTGTCCGGGCTGATCAATTCGGAAGACACGCCAACCATCAAGGTAGAGCGGTTTGGCTGGTCAGGAGAGAATCATCATCTGGGGCGAGTAGATGGAGCGATCTCGCTACTTGGGAAAATCAGGTCCATGGATCCCGGTGGCCGGCTGTTGGTGATGGCTCACAGCCATGGTGGCAACCTGCTCGCCATGCTTTCACAGATCGTGGGCTCTCCGTATGAAGCAAAGGAAAGCTTCTTTCAACGAACGCGTTTGCATTACCATAGTCCGCTGCGTAGTAGAGTGGATTTGCAGGAGTGGAAGCACGCACGCGAGATTCTGCTTGATGGGCACAACGCTAAACGTGAGATCGATATCGCAACGTTTGGAACACCACTGCGTTATCGGTGGAATGACATGATTGTCCCACGATTATTGCACTTTATCCATCATCGATCGTGTCACATCGACGATCCCCGCAAGGCAGTGATTCCGAGATCCGCAGGGGATGTGCTGACAGCTGCCGGAGGCGATTATGTCCAGCACTTGGCGATTGCAGGAACTGATTTTATCCCTTCGATTTTCGCTTGGCGCGATGTGGTGGTAGAACGCCGTTTGCACAGAATGTTTGAGTCGACAACGCGACGGCGAGATCTGTTTCGAAAATTGAAACAGGGACGCAGAGAGTCATGCGATGGCAAGACACTGCTGGTGGACTACCCCGCGACCCCGGGGCGGGAGCAGCAGAAACTGTTTGGCCATGGGGTCTACACTGCGCCAGGCTGGTTACACTTCCATCTGGATATGATCTGTAAGCAGTTTTACGCGCGAACAGAAAATGTTAAGGGCTGAGTGGCGGTGTCATCGATTCCCGACAGCAAAGGCCTTGCTTGGCCTGAAGTCACTGCGGATTGTCATTGTTGATGTGCTCGGCCAGTGTTTCCCGAAAGATCTTGCTGTTGTGTCGGATGTCGACCGGTAGTGGTTTGTCCCAGATGATCACTTCAGTGATTTTCCGAGTCAGTGGGTTTCTGGAGGCCAATTCCAGCAGTTCGTTTCGAAGGTGATCACGGGTCTCAGCACTGATGGGCATCTGATCTGCATGAGGTTCGACGATCATGACCGGTTGTTGATTCGGTCGTTTGCCACGCGGCACCAGAGCAGAGCGGTAGATTGCGGGATGCGCGTTGAAAATCGCTTCACAAGGTACTGTGAACAAGGTCCGTTTTCCCGAAGTGACGCGATGTGCTTTGCGTCCACAGAACCAGAACCGGTCACGCGCATCGAGGTATCCGACATCTCCCATGCGGTGCCAGGTGCGTTTGCCGTCCGCGACCTTGTGAAGTGAGTTCTGATCAGATCGTACGACATATTTTTCGGTGACCATGGGGCCGGTGACCATCAACTCCCCGATCTTTCCTCGCTCCAGTTCTGTTGTTTCTCGTATGTCGGTGACGGGACCATCGTTGATCTCGATGATTCGCCAAGCGACTCCCTCGAATCTGGTGCCTACGCATGTGCCCTTTCCTTTTAGTGAGGCGGGCCCAGTTTCAGCAATCACTTCACGCGACTCGATTGAGGCCACAGGTAGTGCTTCGGTAGCACCGTAAGGGGTCATGATGTTGGCTTCGGGATGAACCAGTTCTCGCAACTTTACGAGTGTATCAGCGGGAACTGGCGCTCCTGCCGAGAGAATCCTCTTCAGCGTTGGGAACGGGCGTGTTGTGTTGCGCGCATCTGCCCATCGAACTACCGTGTTCCATAATGCGGGGGATCCGAAGGCCTGATCGATTTCCCACTGGGCTGCTGCCTCGATCAATCGTTCAGGATTGACAGCGGCCGGTTGCGTTGGATCCATGTCAGGAATGATGGTCGTTACGCCCATCACAGCATCAAACAGGCCAAACAGCGGAAAGCAGGCCAGATCGCGGGATCCGCGATGAATGTCATATCGTTCGCGGATTCTGTCAATTTGAGCGTGGAAAATTCCATGCGTGTACAAAACGCCCTTGGGGGGACCGGTACTTCCCGTGGTGAAAATCACAGCGGCGTCATCAACTCGATTAACACGCGGGAATGGAAGACTCTCCTGCTGTGCCTTTCCCATGTCGGCGATTTGGCTTAGCGTTTTACCACCCCAGAAAAGTCGGCGTCCAACGGTGACATTCCATTTGGCTTTTGGAAATCGACGCCGCAAAACGGAGCGAACGGCCTGTGCTTTCGGGATCCCGATGAACCCATCCGGCTCCGCAGCACTCAGGCAACGAATCAGATGCTTGCGTCCCATTCCAGGGTCAACAAGTACCGTCACAACTCCCGCTTTCATCAATGCGAAGACGAGTTCAATGAAACCTGCGCCAAATGGCACAAGCATCGCGAGGCGCATGCCCGGTTGGACACCCCACGCGATGAGACCTCGAGCGATGTCATCGCTGCGCTGATCGAGGCTCCCGAAGGTTGTTAACGAATAACTGCGAAGTCCATCGGGTTGTGGGGGGCCGTCTGGTTCAGCAATGGCAATGGCCCCGGGAGCCAGAGAGGCCACCATCGAAAGACGGCCTGCGACATTCCCATCGACCGGGAGTCGTCTTGGCGTGTTGGTGTCGTTGTCTGCCTGATCCTCAGGCCCTGGAAATGAGTCGCTCATCTGCGAGCCTTCATTGCGGTGTTCGCGGCTTGTGCTTGCAACTCTTTCACGATTTGCAAAGCGATGCAGTCCGGCGAGACAGCCTGCGCCCCTCTCCATCCTGGGATCGCATTGACCTCGATGACCTTGGCGTCTCCGCCGTCAAAATGTAACAGGTCTACCGATGCAAATCGAAGTCCAAGATCCTTACAAATTGTCTGTGCCATTTGGACCTGTTTCTGATTGAGGTCGACAGACTGGCAGCGTCCACCACTCGAAACATTTGTGCGAAACTCAGTGTCGTTGGTCCGCTGAATGCCGCGTACCGTGTCACCAATCACCAGGAGTCGCGTATCCGAACCTCCGGGTGGCACGAATTTCTGCACGTAACAAACAGCACCCAGATTCTCTAACGTCGAAAACGTGGTCCAAGCCAGTTCAGGGCTTTGTATTCGCATCACACCACGCCCTTCTCCACCGAAAATGGGCTTCACTACGCAGTCACTCCCTAATGCCTGGAAGGCGTCTAAAGCATCCCTTCGCGATTGAACCACTGCTGTGTCTGGAGTGGGGAATCCGAGTGCAGATACACGCTGAAGTGTTGCGAATTTGTCAATCGCAATCTCCAGAGCTGTCGGTGGGTTGATGACGGGAATGACTTGCTCGTGAACCACAGCGTGTAGCACTGCCAGCCTGAAGGTAATCTGCTCCAATGAACCGGCAGGCATTGTTCTGGTCAGCAGAACATCAAAATCACTCAGGTTGCCCGCCTCGCATGAATGACTTGGCTCGCCTTTGATCATGACGGTCTGCAACGACTCGTAACTTGCGAAATCCATGCTGCAACCGGCTTCAGCGGATGCGCTGGAAAGCTGGTCTGAGTGCCAGCCGTCTCCGGCGCCCAGGCAGAGTATGCGAAGTTGACTCATCTTGAAACAAACGATTGACGCAGGATCTCGGTTTCAATTCGACCGTGGCTCCATGTGTTTCCACTGTGCAAACTGTGGATCGTGACCAAAGCTGGGCTGAAGAGGAGTGGGTCGACTTTGTAAAAATCGTATTCGTATTCTCTGAAGATCGTTGCAAATGGGCGGCCGTAGTCGCGTGATCCGCAGCTCGGAACGTCTTTGGCAACGGCTTCGATTTCGGAATCGCTTGCATCAACCCAGAACGTGACCGTCGCGCCATACAGCATGGCGTCGTTTGTTCGCCCGATACCGGCTACCGTGTCTCCGGGCTTGGCTGGAGGCGGTAGTGGGGCAGTCCCGGTGGCTGAGGTGATTTTGTTGACGTCAAATTTCAGCGCGTGAAGTTTATGCATCGCGGTTTCAATGCTCCGAGCGACAACCTGATAGCTGCCCGCGATGCTGGTGCTCGGGGCCACAGCTAAATGCAGCTCGGTTGTCGGCACGCTGCACTCCTGAGCAATGAGTTCAATAGCTGCTGCGGGCGGGATCGCTTCGCTTTCCAGGATACCAACCACCGGTCCCTTGCCTGACTCCCCCAAGTTCAAGTGGAGAAGTGTTTCTTCCCGACCGCGGTAGAGCCGCATGGGGCCACTTCCCATTGCGAAATAGTCTGCGGTGGACACCGGCCAACCCGCGTATTGGCTGCCCAGGCACGCCATCACCGCATCGTCGGTGTTGACTTGGACAAGATTGTTGGACACGAGCAGTGCAGGATCAGCGGGCAGTAGCGTAATTTCCGCCAACCCGCCCATG
>JAPOKD010000885.1 GCA_029977825.1 Planctomycetota bacterium
AGACTTGGTCGTTTGTCTGGCCGGGCGTGATTTTAGCGGGCCAGTTGATGATCAGGGGTACGCGGATTCCACCTTCATAGGTCGTGCTTTTGGTGCCGCGTAAAGGACCCATGTTGGCGGCGTTTGCGAAGCCGCCATTGTCGGACACAAAGATGATGACCGTATTTTTCCGCTGCCCTTTTTGAGAAAGTGTCTTGACGATTCTCCCGACACTTTGATCCAGTGACTCAATCATTGCGACGTACGCGTCGCGATCGACTTCCATCCAATTTTCCCTGGTGACACGCTTTGTTTGGTCCGAGGGACCTTGAAATGGAAAATGGGGCGATTCATGCGATACGAATAGAAGGTAAGGTTCGTCGGTTTGTTGAATGAAATTGACGGTCGCCTCGGTGATCAGATCGGTCATGTAACCGTCGCGGTAAATCGGAAGGTCATCAGAAAAAAGCACATGCAGGTCGCTTGTTTCCCGGTGATTGAAGTAGTCGACATTCCCGCCCAGATACCCAAAGAAGGAATCCCAGCCATGCGCAATGGGATTGAATTTGGGTTCGTACCCCAAATGCCATTTGCCGAAGACTGCAGTACGGTACCCCCGGTCTGCAAGTAGCGCAGGGATGACCGTCTGATCAGCGGGTAGCCCCAGATTACGCTGGTCTGCCAAACGAATGGCATCGTCGTAGCGGCCCACATTGCCTGTTCCAATCGCACACTCGAGACCACCAGCATATTGCTGATACCTTCCAGTCAGGAAAGCGGTGCGGGTAGGGCTACATTCGGGGCCGTTCGAATAATGCTGCGTGAACCGCACGCCCTCGCGTGCGAGTTGATCAATGTTCGGCGTTTTGACTCTGGGATGGCCATAGCACTGTAAATCAGCGTAGCCGAGGTCATCCGCCATGATTACGACAACATTAGGTTTTCCGGCGTAGACAGTGGGACTGGTAGAGGAGGTACCAATCAGGAGGATGGCCAACAACACGGTTGCGATACGGAACTTCATGGATTGTCTTTCAGGAGGTAAGATCGACGGGACACAGCTTCGTCGAGCACAGGTTAGTGGCTAAAAGGTTGCTTGTATGTGCGTTGGTCGTCGGTGGATGTGGGAAACAGCCTCGCTTGAATCGATCGGGGTTGAATCGTGGTGTTAAATCGTGGGGTTGAATTCTGGCTCCATGGTGTACCTTGCTTGTGGGATTGCTGCTGGTATTTTACGGCAAGTCATGCAATGAGATTCGGCAAGCGGTCGGCAGTTGCTTCGGAGTACACGTCTAAGGAGCCGTGTGGATTGGTTTCCAGTCTTCAATCGTTGCCCAGCCTTTTTCGACGTCATCAATGTTGATGCGTACAAACTGCGTGGTAGCGGAGAAAGTTACGTTTTCGTCCTGAATTTGACTGGTTTCTTTTGATTCGTGCACTTGCTGCCAGTTCTCGGCATCGTTTGAGATACATAAGCGATAGTGAATACGCGTTCGGTTTTTAAATCGGATATTAATGCCGGAAATGGGCCGAGGCTTGCCGAAGTCCAGCTGTATCCACTGAGGCACGGTTCCGTCTGACGCCGCCCAACGCGTATTGGTTTCACCATCGACTGAATGATGAGGGTAGTTGCCGGGTTGATACGAGGAGGCTGAGATGGTGCCATGAGGCGTTGAGATTGGTTCATTTCCAAGGGAGGCTGACCGCGATTTGCCGCCACGTTTCGGGTCATAGTCTGGATTCGGTGTGGGCATTTGGGCACCCACCGAGGCTCGCCATTGGCGGAGACGGTTTAACAGATCGGAAGCAAGGTTCTTTTCTCTGGTTGCCAGGTTATTGCGTTCTGATGGATCTGTTTTGAGGTCATATAGTTCAATCGTGTTCTGTTCATAGAACTCGATCAGCTTCCAGTTCCCCTTGCGAATCGCACCGTAGGGTGTGGTCCGATGGTAGTGAGGGTAATGCCAGTACAATTCGTCGCGTGACAACCGTTTTCGCGGGTTCCTCAGCAGAGTAACCAGACTCACCCCATCAACATGCTGATCTGGTAAAGGTTTTGCCCCGGTCATTTCCAAGAGAGTTGGGTAAAAATCATTTCCAATGATAGGAACCGAACACTCTGATCCGGGGGGCGTGATTCCGGGCCAATGAATGATGGTCGATACGCGAGTCCCGCCCTCGTAGGCTAGAGCCTTTGCGCCGCGCAGTCCGGCCGAGGCAAGTTCTGTTGTGCCACCGTTGTCAGAGGTAAATACGATGATTGTATTGTCTGCTAAACCTAACTCCTCGAGCGTGGATCGGACCCGTCCAACGCTCCGGTCAAGTAACTCCGTCATCGCCGCAAAAGACGGGTGAACTCGCTCTGTGTGGGGTTTGGGAAACTGGGCTGCTTTCCTCTGATATTTCTGAACCAGTTTTGGCGGCGCCATGATCGGGCCGTGCACTGTGTAGTAAGAAAAGTACAAGAAGAATGGCGTGTTTTGATTCTGTCTAATGAACGCGGTCGCCTGGTCTGTCAGGGCATCCGTGAGGAAGTCTCCATCCTTTCCATCATCAAGGTTTGGCATCCCAAAAGGTGAGAAGTATTTTCCAGGACCTTTAGGCTGGCCCCACTCACGTCCAGCGATGTTCTGATCGAAGCCATGAGAGGTCGGGTAGTGCTGATCGAAATCCTCTTCGCCAATGGGCATCAAGTGCCACTTGCCAACAAACTGACTCGTATACCCTTCCTTCTTCAAAGCTTCGGGTAGTGTCGTTTCTGACAGTCGCATGCGCATATTCCAGTCTGGAATCTTGAGTGGTGCGTTCCGGCGGCGGTGGCCAGCGATCCAGTCGGTGAGGTTTGTTCTGGCGGGGTACTTGCCGAGCAAGATTGCAGCTCTGCTAGGTGAGCAAAC
>JAPOKD010000908.1 GCA_029977825.1 Planctomycetota bacterium
AAACACCGAGTACATTGAGCGGTTTCGGGCGTGACTGTATGCGACTTCCCAACCAGACATTGAAAAGAAAACAGCCATAGACAAACGGCATCAACGCGTGCATGCCCAACCTGTAATCACTCAGTAACATCGCAGTCAAGGGAATCAAGGCTGCACGAAACTTTGCTCCAAACGTTGATCCCGCGAACAGGGCCATTGCACCGATCGGCGAAAAATTTGGGGGATAGGGAAGAAAGCGGGCAAGCATACCGACGACGATCAATGCAACGATAAACATGATTCGAGGCAAGTTTTCTCCCACCCCGGTTCGCGATGCCATCGACTGATCAAATCCCATTTGTCTGTTACTCCCAAACATATTCTTTCCTTATTCCAATGACTTAGATGTTCAATCGTATTTCTGAAGGAATCAAGTCTGATGACGTGATTCGAATCTCAAGTGCCGGAATTGCAATCACAAAAATCAACTCAAGCTCCCGTGCGCGCTAACGGCCCTCACCTCCTGAAACCTCGTTACTTGATCCTGCGTCCGACGAGTTGCCGGTCGCCTGACCACCTTGCCCCAAACGCTTCCGTTCTCCGCATCGTTCTACGATTCTGGCACGCTCATCATCACTCGCAACCGTCCAAACAGTAATTTCAGCCCTGGTACGCAAGCAGCCGAAACAGAGACCGTCGTGAGGTGAGAGAACACAGGTGCCGTTGCAGGGCGAACGCACACCAGCCTTGACCCGCTCGTCGGCGTGCTGCTCCGACTCAAATCCTGAGTTTACCTGCCTGGGTGATCTGGCTTCCGCCGTACCATGACTCGGTTGATGAGCGATGTCCTCGCGCACACATTCGTCGCGCAAGAGTTCCTGAAGTAGCATCCGTTCTTGAGAGCTTGGCATCTAGCACATTCCGTGTAGCAACGAAACAACGGCGCGAAGCCTCCGGAAGCCCATCACAAGGCACACAAGAGTTCTCTACCGATGCCCGAAGCCGAGGCAAGTATTGGTATCAAAAGCTCAGGCAGGTCTTCTGGCTTACGGCTCAAACGAAACGCTGACTCCTTCCCGTTTTCGACCCTGAAGATTGGATCGGAACACAGTGGATTGTCAGGTTGCTCGCCAAATACAGCAGCGGTCCTGCGTCGGATTCGCACCGACTTCCCTTTTCACCTCCAAACCAATGAAGGCACCTGAGTGAACGAAGTATAGAGCTCCTCACCTCGCATTGCCATACTAGCTGGCAAAAACGCTTAAAAAACAGAGGTCAGTCTCCGGTTCCTACCTGACTGACTAAGCAACTGACCGCTCGGAATGGCTAGCCATAGCGGCGAAATGCTTCAGCAGACTTCATTTTTTCAGCTTTGATTCGCCCGCCGGAAATTTTCTCACCTGCGGGATCCACATAAACACGACCGCTCCTTTTGATCTGAGGATCGACATTCAGCACATGAATATTGAAGATGAACCCCGTGTCGCTCAGGGCCTTGAACCAGTGAACATTGTCTTTGTGGTCAGAAATGGTTGAGTACTCACCCTGTCCGAATTGACGATTGATGGTGGGCTTAATGATCATGTGGTCGTCTGTTTCATCAAGCCGATCATAGTGTTTCCCCTCAAAGTCACCCTGCAGTATCAGAAAAGATGTGGCCATATTGTTATGACCGTGCGGCACTACAGATCTACCTTTGCGAAGCGCGAACATCTGGTGGCCGAACACAAGATCAGTGGGCAAACCCTCAACTTTGGGAAACGTGGCGCGAAACGACTTTTCTCCGCGTTCTCGAAACTTGACTGTCTTGATCAGTTGCTCAAAATTGACAAACGAAAGAAATTCGGCAAGATCAACCTGCGAGAACAACTGCTCGACCTGACTCTGCCAATCGGTCTGCTTCAGTTTCCTGCCTTTCAAGTCGACACTCATCTGATTCACATCCGCAAGCCACTTCGCTGCAATTGGCTTGACGGTTTCGGCGATCGCACCAGATGCCATCACAGTTTCCAACATCGAATAGGTCAGCAAGGATCCAAGAACTTGCTTCCCAAAACCTCGACGGCTTGCGTTTTCCTGTTCCTGCATGGCGATCCTCATCGGCAAAAGTAGGGACTTGGTAGGCAGAGAAAAGTCGCAGGCTCCTGGTAGCCTATTGAGGTAGGCTCCTGACAGCCAGTTGAAGAGTATAGATGAAAATAATCTGTGCTCACCAGTGAGCATACCGATATACGGCAACGAAAAACGCTGGTTGATACCCTTCTTGCCAAACAGCCAGCACCGCGGTCGCATCAACAGGCACACCCAAAAACTCATAGAAAGGTTTTCCCAAGGTCACCTTCCGAACCTGCGTCAAAGAGTCATCGTGCATCCACCCTGACCACGCGGCGGCCAAATACAACGCCTCTCGCCCTCATAAAATCGAGCACAGTTCACCCAATTCTGCCTCCCCCCAGTCTCAGGGCCTCAAGCATCGTGAATTGAATGGCGTGTTAGTCTAGAATGAGTGACACCCTGTTCCCGAACTGACCCCGTCACAGCACGATTTTTTCCCACCTGCTGAATTCCGCAAACCTACATTTTGTATCCCACCATGCCAAGTGTCGTCACGCGTTTCCATCTCGCTTTGTTCTGCAGCTTCATTTACAGCAGTGCGACCCATGCAACTGATGCGGTGAATTTCAATCGTGACATCAAACCTATTCTTTCGGACAAGTGTTACGCCTGTCACGGTCCA
>JAPOKD010000483.1 GCA_029977825.1 Planctomycetota bacterium
CCAGGAAACAAGTCATGGATTAGCGAATGTCAGCAGGAGATTCTGGATGCTCAAAGACAAGCATGGAAGCACTTGCCAGCAGCGTTCCAGCCTACAATTCACATGCCTGTGAACGCGGCAGTTGAAACGCTTGATTTTGCCAGGCTCATACCCCAACGGCAGATCAAGGTTTTGCGGCGAATGAAACGAGATCATGGATTTGAAAGTGCTGCCAAAGAGTTTTCAATTCCATTGGTCAAACGTTTAAATCAGGATTTTGATGCTTCGACCTTGGCATCCAATGCTGAGGCTGTGACTGAACAATATGGATCTGTCAGGATTGGGAAATTACTAGTTCAACTCTATCAACAGCTAGGTGTAAATCAACCTGGTCTACAGTCAAATGCTGATAGTGGCACATCTCCAAATCACCTTCTTGCTTCAGGGACAGGTGGGGATCATGTGTTGAAGAGTGGGATCGACCTGATCAATTCAGTTCGCTCTTTCTTTCCGTGCCGCACGGAGGTTCTTTAATCATGGCGATTGAATCGTGGGTCGATGGTATTTTGCATGACCGGGTGGAAATGTGGCCGATGGAAACGCACGTTGAGCCGCGTTTAAAGCGACTTCCCGGTATTAAAGCCGTGCTGTTCGATATTTATGGCACCTTGGTGATCAGCGGCAGTGGTGACGTGGGTTCCGCTGATGCTGCAGGTCATGACTCGTTCATCCGTCAAACGTTTGATGAGCTCGGGCTGCTTGGGAGGTTGGTATCGGTGCCCAACGCAGACTCTTTACGGCGGAAGATTCAGCAGTTGAATCTTGAACGTTGTGATTCAAGCTGCCCCAAGCCTGAAGTTGATATTGTCGAAGTCTGGCGTCGGGTACTCGCCGAGCATGGTTGGGTAACAAGTCCGGTCGAGATCGAATTGGTCGTCAAAATAGCCACAAGATATGAAGCGTTGGCAAATCCAACCTGGCCAATGCCGGACGCAGCAGAGGTGTTGCAGCAGTTGAGGCAAGCGAGCTTGTTTTTGGGCATTGTTAGCAACGCACAAATATTTACTCCCCGGCTGGTAAGTAATTTATTGGGTCAGGATCGCTTGGAAGAAGGTGGATTTGACTTGGGCTTGTGTGTTTTTTCCAACCGTTATCGACAGGCAAAACCAGGGCCGCGGTTATTCGATGTGTTGCTTCAGGGGCTATCGAGTCGCGGGATTCTTCCCAACGAGGCTGTTTATGTCGGAAATGACATGCTAAACGACATTTGGGCGGCAACAGAGGCAGGTTTGCGAACCGCATGGTTTGCAGGCGATCGGCGGAGCTGTCGCCCACGACAAGACGATTCGAGATGCCAGAAGGTGTATCCAGATCTGGTATTAACGGACTTGATGCAGTTGCCAGAATGTCTGCTGATCAGTTAAAAGCAAGGCTGTGGGGAACGTTGCTGTTGCCGGAGGTTTTCAGCGTTGCGTTGGAAACGTGCGGTTAAGCACATGTATGCGGTTAAGCACAGAAAACAGAATCCAGACTTCGATAACAGGTTTCAGTAGCTCCATGGGCGTCCAGATCGGCTTTGTTGGTACACGGTTTTCTGGCACCGATGGCGTGTCTTTGGAGAGTGCCAAGTGGGCTCAGGTGCTTTGGGATCACCGACATGTCAGCCATTGGTACTCGGGCTTGAGCGACCGCGACGAGGAGACGTCGATGGTTGTTCCACATGCCTATTTTGGTCACCCTGACATTGAATGGATCAATCGCCGAGCTTTTGGTACACGGACCCGCACTCCTGATGTGACACAGCGGATCTATGCTTTGGCCGACTATCTCAAGGGCACGCTCTATGAATTTACGCGTCGATATGATCTTGACCTGCTGATCGTACAAAATGCCTTATGCATTCCGATGAATATCCCGCTTGGCGTCGCTCTGACACACTTTATCGCTGAAACAGGATTTCCAACGATCGCACACCATCATGATTTTTATTGGGAACGCGACCGATTCAGTGTTTCAGCAGTGACGGATCTCTTGTGGATGGCATTCCCGCCAGCGTTACCACAGATCCAGAATGTCACTATCAATTCCTTCGCACAGGAAGATTTGGCGCATCGCCGCGGTGTGTCATCGATCCTCGTTCCAAATGTGTTGGATTTCGAAAATGAGCCCGAGCCGGCTGATGATTATGCCCGAGGTTTCCGGGCAGATATCGGGCTTAGTGAGGACGATATTTTGTTCTTGCAGCCCACGCGAGTGGTGCCACGAAAGGGAATTGAACATGCGATTTCTCTCGTTTCAGCACTCAAGAATGATAAGTGCAAGCTGGTGATCTCTCATGCCAGCGGCGATGAAGGTAATGAGTATTTGAGCGTTTTGAGAGAGTTGGCCGATGCCCACGGCGTTGATCTCCGACTCTGTGACCACCAAGTAGGTGACCGGCGTGGTTTGACAGAAGAAGGTCGCAGGATTTACACGCTCGCTGACGCATACTCACAGGCTGATTTCATTACCTACCCGAGTATTTACGAGGGTTTCGGCAATGCATTGTTGGAGGCATTTTATTTTCGAAAACCAGTGCTTGTGAATCGTTATTCGATTTTTGTCGCAGACATCGAACCAAAAGGGGCAAAGGTGATCGCTATGGACGGCTACCTGACGAAAGACGTCGTCAGCAAAGTTCAGCGAATCATTGATGATCGGGAATATCGTGAAGAGATGGTTGATTTCAATTACGAAATTGGCAAGGCGTTCTTCAGTTACAGCGTATTGAGGCGGAAGTTGAGGGCTCTCGTGACCAACTTTACTGGTCAAGACAATTTGTGAGATGCGAGAGTTCTGAACGGAGATTGGTTTTGTTATTCCTTTCACAATGTGGACGTGATGAGAGTCGATGAACGCATCGTGTTTGGAGTGTTGGATTGGTGGTTGCCTATCGAGAGACGTTGATGTCATCAAAAGGTAACGCAAACTTCCTCCTCATATTGGCATTCTTTGATGGAAATTGACTCAATAACAAGAGACCTGATTCAGCAAATTTATGGCGGTGTTCCGGAGGCTCTGATTCGAGGGCTTGAGAAGCTTTCGGTCGTCAGGGAATCGCAGATTGATAGTGATCTTTGGTCCGAACGTGATGTGGTTCTGATCACGTATGCCGACCAGGTTCGATCCCCTGACCTGACACCACTGCAGGCACAACGACAATTTCTGCTTGATCATGATTTGCAAAAATTGATTCGCTGTGTCCATCTGCTGCCGTTTTGCCCCTTCACGAGTGATGATGGTTTTTCCGTGGTCGATTATCTTGCTGTGGATCCTGATGTGGGAACGTGGCAGGATATTGCCGAGCTTGGGAAGGACTTCGATTTAATGTTCGATTTAGTCCTCAATCATGCTTCGCAGAAGCACGCGTGGTTTCAGGCGTATCTACGCGGTGACGATGGCTATGAAGACTTCTTCATTGATCAGGAACCATCGGCAGATCTGTCTAAAGTTGTGAGGCCAAGAAGTTTGCCATTGCTGACACCGTTTGAATCGTCAAATGGGACTCGAAATATATGGACCACATTTAGCGATGACCAAGTTGACTTGAATTATGCGAACCCACGCGTCATGCGATTGATGCTGGAAACGCTCGTTGAATATGCACGTCGAGGCGCCAGGATAATCCGCCTCGATGCGATCGCCTTTCTGTGGAAGGAGGTTGGTACTGAATGTATACATCTGCCTCAGACACATGCTGCTGTCAAATTGATGCGGCGTGTTCTCGACAAAGTCGTTCCGGGGACCTTGGTCCTGACGGAGACAAATGTGCCGCATCTGGAGAATGTCAGCTATTTTGGGAATGGTCATGATGAAGCACACATGGTCTATCAATTCAGCTTGCCCCCGCTTCTGTTGGATGCGATCCACAACACCGATACGAGTGTCTTGCGAGATTGGCTAGGCTCGATTCAACCGCCAAGCGAAAAAACGACATTTTTCAACTTCACTGCATCACACGATGGGGTAGGAGTCAGACCACTTGAAGGTATCGTCTCTCAGGATAGGGTCGAGAAGCTGGCGGGGATTATCCGTTCGCATGGTGGGCGAGTGAGTACACGTCGTCAATCAGATGGAACGGATAGTCCCTATGAACTGAATATTACCTTCTTGGAAGCAGTTGCCGACTCGGACAAGGTTGAGCCACAGGATCACTCCAGATGCTTTCTCGCAACGCAAGCAATCATGTTGTCATTGCCGGGGATTCCTGCCGTGTACTTTCACAGCCTTGTGGGTTCTCCGAATGATCTCGCTGCGGTAGATGCAACGGGACAGAACCGGCGCATCAATCGCCATAAATATGACAGGGAGAGCCTTGAGAAGGCGTTGGCTGAACCGCAGGGACTGCAACGTAGGGTCTTTGAAGGTTATCGCCGTTTGTTGTCCGTTCGCATGGCACAGCCAGCCTTTCATCCCAAGGCCAGTATGGAGGTTCTGCCTTTGCCGGGTGATGGTTTGCTTGGTTTTATACGAACCACTGACAAGGGTGAACGATTGGCTGTGCTCGCCAACCTGACACAATGCCCTCGGACGATACCGGGTGGAGTAGTCGATTCGCTGCTTGCTTATGATGAATTGGCATTGGAACGCATCTGGCAGGATGATGGAATTCCGATGCGACCATTTCAAGTGCGTTGGTTGACTGCCAACTAGTTTGTGATAGGCACCCTGCCCTGCCCTGCCATGTGCCGCGACGATGTCATGTTCTGCGGTGCCCTGTCCGCCCTGCGAACTTGTCAGTCTTTCGTTGGCACGTCTGATCAAGCCGTCGACAGGCTTAGCTGGAAAATCTGTGCGTGCGGTCGGCGGCGACTGGAAATCGATTATCGAATCGCTTCAGGGATTGGAAGGAGACGCAACACTTTCCACGCACGCCAACACTTCAAAGACTTCGTCTTTGGTGTATTGGTCCAAGAGTGCTTTTGGCATCATCGACTCTGATGAGGGAACCATTGCTTCTATATCATCTTGCAAGATAACCGTGGGCTCTTTAGCCTCCGGGTTCGAAAGCAAGG
>JAPOKD010000093.1 GCA_029977825.1 Planctomycetota bacterium
CCGGGACATCGGTGCTGCTTAATAATGATTTTCTCAGCGTAGTGGCCTTTGGACTTTTCTCTTTCGCGGCTGCACTCAATTGGTTTCACTATTTTTCCAAATCAACAAGAGATGCGGAGAAAAAAAGCGTCGAAAACAATATGAAAATCTGAAAGAGGAATTCGAGGGGTGAATCATGAAATTGTCGATTCATGTTACCTGACGACTACTGCAAGACGTTGACGCTCAGGTTGCGTCACTTACAGCTGAAAGATGTTCTCTGCCCGAGGTTGGGATGATACGAGTTTTCCTTGCTATCGCATGCATGCCGATGATTGCACTTCGAATATTCCTGGTCCGATTCTGTTTGCGGTTACTGAATGCTGATCACAGATGTGTTACTTTTTTTAACCACGGCTCAGCATGCACAGCTCTTTCATTGAGCTTGTGTTTTTTTGTCGCAGATACTCTTTCCACTTCAGCAAACGATTTCCAGGATCGGCAGGCTGACCGTGATTCATTACCCACCGTGCCAGAGGGTTTTGAGGTCACGGTTTTTGCACAGGAACCAATTGTTCGTCAGCCATGTTCGATGGCATTTGATGCGCGGGGGCGTCTGTTTGTCGGGATGGGACCGCAATACCGCAAGCCAACTCCACAAACTCCGGGAGACAGTGTTGTCATTTTGTCAGACACAACGGGCGATGGCAGGGCGGACACAAAAAAGGTATTTGCAACTGGCTTCAATGCAGTGCAGGCTCTGGCATGGCACGGAAATGAGTTGTGGGTTGCCAACGCTCCCGATTTGACGGTTGTCCGCGATCTGGATGGTGACGATGAGGCAGACGAGTATGTCCGGCTGTACACAGACCTTGGTAACCTTGAGCATGGTTTGCATGGTTTGAATTGGGCTCCCGATGGCAAGCTCTACATGAGCAAGGGCAACTCGAAGGGTTTGACCCTTCCGGATCGCCTGGCGCCGAAACCGTTTCGTGAGCTTTGGGGCGTTGCGAGTCCAGACAACGCCCCAGACATGCCCGAGCCCAAGGTTTTCAGCAAAGAAAACTATCAACGCAGTTTTCATGACCCAAACGATGACTGGGGATTGGACGGCGGCGTGTTGCGTTGTGACGCGGACGGTACCAATCTTGAGATTGTGGCACGTGGTTTCCGCAACCCGTGGGATATCACCATGGATAGCCAATTCAATTGGTTGGGAACTGATAATGACCAGACTGGTGGTGATCGAATCATCATGCCTTTTTATGGTGCTCACTTCGGATGGAATCACCCCTGGAGTGCGCATTGGTCGCCTGAACCACACGCACCATCCGCGCCGGTCAGCGGACCTCTTTTTGAAGGTTCAGGGACTGGAATTGTCTTCGGTGATGGGCTGGATTTTCCTGCCCGATACCGAAAAGCATTTTTCATCAATGATTGGTTGAACAAGACAACGTATGTTTGGCGTCCGAAATGGGAGGGAGCTCTGATGCGACCTGCTTCGGGTGCATGGGAACCGTTCATCGTGGGCGGTGATTCTCTTTTTCGTCCTACGGACATTGAAGCAGGTCCAGATGGTGCCTTGTGGGTACTTGGGTGGAGTCGTGGTTACGGTGCTGAATGGAAAAACGGCAAGTTGACAAACGAAGGGCGTGTTTATCGTGTGGCCCGGAAAAATGCGTCTGAGGTTGAGGTAGCAGGTCCGCGGGTGGCATTGAGCAAAAGAAATGTGCAGCAATTGGTGCAACAATTTGCGTCACCACTGCCGGTTCATCGGATTGATGCACAAGATGAGTTGGTGCAACGTGGAAATGGAATCGTACAGGAATTGCTTGAGATTTTGGAATCAAAGTCAATTGCTGAAACAAAGCAAGCAGAGATGCTGCAGACTTGGATGCTGTGGACGTTGGGACGAATCGCCATCGATCAAGCAAGTCAGGATCAAGTGTTTGAGAAGATTCTGGCACGAGATAATTCGGATCATGAGCGATTGGTTTTCAATCAGAGACTGCAGGCCATCCGGATTTTGGCGTTCCGGTCCCGCGAAGCAAAGGTCTCACGCTCACTTCCGGTTGGCGTCATTGAGGCTTTGAAGGATCCTGATTCGCGTATACGCTTTGAAGCGGTGCAGGCCCTGATTCAAACAAAGCAGAATCAGCATGTTCCGGAATTGTTGGACCTGCTGTCGCAGGAACAGGATCCTGCGATCTACTACATCGGGTGGAGGACGCTGCAGACGCTGTGCTCGGTTGAAGAGTTGCGAAGATATCAGACCGACAAACGCGACGCTGTTCGTCGTGGGGCGTTGTTAGCTTTGCTTGAAACTCATGAACTTACTGAATCCGATATGCGTGTCGCATTGAAGGACAGCAATGAAGACAATCGGGAAATTGCCGCTGCATGGCTTGCCAAGGTGGCCAGCGGCGGAGAAAAATTGATCGTCAAGGGGCGACCGCTTGACGGAAATGCTGATTTGCGGATGCCTGACAGCAGGCAGCCTGCTTCTGAACACGCAACTTCTCCAGTTGCGGTGATTTCCAATATTCGTTCCAAGAGCAAAAAGAATTATCGTCTGCAGCCCAGCGGTTTGGTTCGTGGTGCGCTGGTGTATAGCGATCGCCGGTATCGCGTGCGCGAGTTGCCGGATGACTTGCTGGGGTCTGACTTCATTCAAACGGCCAATGATGATGATACATCAAGCGGAGATGAGTGGCTCAGTTTTGATTCCCCTGTGCCACTGAGGGTGATGGTCGCTGTTGATAAACGCCTGCCTGATCCGCCGGCTTGGATCAGGGAAACCTACTCGAAAACTGATCAACATCTTGTCACAGATGATTGCACCATGCGGATTTACTCTCGTGAATATCCTGCGGGTCACATTATTCTGGGTGGTAATACAGATGCCAAACGTAAATCACCTTGTGCAAACTACGTGGTGTTGCTCCAGCCTCAGTTGTTGAAAGAGCGCAAAGAAACGGTGTCACGCTCGAAGTTGGTCGAATCGACATTGGGGCTACTGGAAAAAGGAGATGCTTGGCGAGGTGAAATACTTTTCAAGCATAGGAGCGGAGCAGGCTGTATCAAGTGCCATCGTTTGAATGAACGAAATGGTGGATTTGCACCCAACCTGGGCAGAGTGGGTAGTCGAGCGTCAGCCCGGCACTTGGCGGAATCAATGATTGAACCGGATGCCGTGATTACGGAGGGCTTTCAGCAGTTGAGTGTGCTTACAGACGATGGTCGAGTTCACGCGGGTGTGTTGATCGAAGAAAGTGGTCTTAGTTTGACGCTGGGACTGGTTGATGGAAATCAGCTGGTGTTGCCCAAGTCGGCGATCGAACAGCGAAAGAGTCGTCCTGTATCAGCGATGCCTTCAATGGCACCAATTTTGAGTTTGCAACAGCTCGCAGATCTGACTGCCTACCTGATAACTCTGCGGGAGGAACAAACAAGCGAACGTCGAGCGTCACGGAAGAATGAAAAACTGCGTGAAAAGCGGCAAACTACTCAAAACCCGCCGGAGACGGCGGTAATGAAACGCCCCCAGTTGCAAAAAGGTCGTGCTGACGGATTCACTTTCATTCAGCAGCAGGACCGCTTGCAGATCATCAATGATGGTAATCCTCTGGCGGAATACGTGTTTCGTGATGCTACGGTTTTAAGGCCATATTTTGCGAACCTTAAAACATTGAGCGGCTTGCAAGTGACACGTAATTTTCCACCGATACCGGGCAAGGATGCGATGGACCATGCCACGATGCACCCTGGTTTGTGGTTGGCTTTTGGAGATGTCAACGGTGCTGACTTCTGGCGTAACCGCGGGACGATCAAGCATCGACGATTCATTATGCAACCAGAAGTCAAGGAAGGTCGACTGAAGTTCTCAACCGAGTCGGAACTCCTGTCGCCTGACAATGATCTTATCTGCACTGTGCTGAATCGTTTTGTGGTGCAGGCAAAAGGAACGGAATGGTCATTGATTTGGGATGCAACCTTTGAGTCGGCGAAAGGAGAAATCCATTTTGGTGATCAGGAAGAAATGGGATTTGGAGCACGTGTCGCGACGCCGTTAACGGAAAAAAATGGGGGAGTCATTCTGAGTTCGGCCGGAGAACGTACCGCGCGGGCAACGTGGGGACAGCCCGCAGCGTGGTGTGACTATTCGGGGCTGATTGGCGACACCCATGTAGGAATTACGCTGATGACTTCGCCGGATAACTTCCGGAAAAGTTGGTGGCATAATCGGAACTATGGTGTCTTCGTTGCGAATCCATTTGGGCGCGCTGCCATGAAGCAGGGGAAGAAAAGTACTGTTTCTGTGGACAAGGGAAAGCCATTTCGTATCGTATTTGGCGCAAGCATTCACGAAACGGAAAACAATGTGATCAAACAGAACTATCAGCGTTTTTTGGACGAACTGGGGCAAGAGTAAAAGGCATTGTTTCACCGCAGTCGTCGGAGTGAAATGATTTCCGGGTTCGCGTGTCTCACGCCATGAACAGGATTTTTCAGGAGCCCACCACTTGCCAGGCTGTTTTCCCGTGTTAGTCAGTTCACAGGTCCTGACCAACTGCTGGATCTTTAGTTTTCGTCAACGACAGAGATGGCATACTTGGCATACTTTTCTTTTGTTTTATTGAAGTGATTGCCGCCCGGGATGTCAGGGTAACTGACAAGAAAGTTGTTTTCGTCGATCAGATTGATAATGTAATGCGTCGTGCCTTGTGGCAGGTCAGTGACCACAGCATGGTTGCTGTCTAACCTGGCCTTTGCACGAAACCACTCCTCGTTTCGATCGTTGCCATTTCGACTGTAAATCAAGTTGGCTTGAATCACTTTCGCACCATTTTCGACGAAAGTGAACTTCACGTTGCGACCGTTTCTTTCGTGTGAAGTCACGGTCGGAACGAGTTTGCCCGAGCGACCCACATTGCGAAACGCCGGGTTGTTGTACGGGTAGCTGGCATTCATCTTTTCGAGCCTGAGTGACAGTTGGTGATTCATCTCATTTGCTCGCCTTGGATCAGTATCGACCAGGTTTTTCGCTTCTTCGATATCAACCCTAACCTGTTTGCCATCGACGTTTTGATAGAGGCGGTACAGTTCCAGCGGAACGGACCTTGGATCGTGAACGTGATTGTAGTTGCGAACGAGTTTGTAATCGCCGATGCGGATGGAACTTTCCAACGCAACGCTGTTTGGAAAGTGCCAAATCATTGTGTCACGACGCCTGCCGTCTGCATCAGTGACCAGCGAGGCATCGGTCGGGTTTTTTGCAAGCAGTTGCGAAAGGTCAGCACCGTCAAGTTGCTTGCCCTCCGCTGGGTTAGCATGCACCCATGATAGGATCGTGGGGTAAAAATCGAGTCCATTCACCATAACGTCCGTTTGTGCACCCTTGGGTACAGTAGGACCGGTGATGATCAGTGGAACACGCGTACCACCTTCCATGAGCGAAATCTTCCCGCGATCGAGCGGGTAGTTGTCGGTATAGATTTCGCCGGGATGACCCTCCATGCCCCCGTTGTCCGAGGTGAAGATCACGTAAGTGTTTTCGTTGAGCTTGTGACCCGGCCAGCGAGGATCTTCGGTCTGGTTCAGGTAGTTGAAAATCTTTCCGAGGTAGTAATCAAGCTCCTCAACCATGGCGCAGTAAAAGGGATTTGTTTGACCCTCGCCTGTCCATTGCTCTGGCTTATCCTTGTCGGGCTGTACACCCAGTTTCTCACAATATTTGTCCAGCAACTGTTTGCTGCGGGTATGAATCGGGGCATGCACGAGCCATGTCGCGTAGTACAAAAAGAAAGGCTTGTCATGATTCTCGTTCAGAAATGTCAGAGCATCTTCGCTATTTTGGTGGTATGGAAATCCATTTGCATCCAAGCGGTACGGATCATTTTTCCGGCGGGTCGCAAAGTCACTGATACGATCGGGCTTCATCGAAGATCTCGCTCCACGAGAACTCCTGCTCCAGCCAAACCCCTGATCCTTTGCGTCGGGGTAAGCATTGTGTTGGATGGCCATGTGCCATTTGCCCGCATGACCGGTGGTGTAGCCTTCCTCTTGAAGTGCTTTGGCAAGTGTGAATTCATCTTCCGGCATTCTTCCGCTGTACCATGGTGGCATCATCGGATGACCAGTCTTGTGATGGGGGCGCGGAGGATTTCCACCTACGACATGTGTCTTCTGCGCACGTGCGGGATGAACCCCACTCATGATGGCACAACGTGAGGGAGCACAGGTTGGAGCGGGAGCATACGCCTGCCAGAACATCACACCCTGTTTCGATAGTGCGTCGATATTCGGTGTTTCCATCGGGCTCGGTTCGTCGATGTCGTAACACTTGACATCCTGCCAGCCAAGATCATCCGTCAGTATCAGGACGATATTCGGCTTTGTAGGACGTTCGTTGGCTGAAGCAGACGCGACCCAAGATGAAGCGATTGC
This sequence comes from Planctomycetota bacterium, assembly GCA_029977825.1. Lineage (GTDB taxonomy): Bacteria > Planctomycetota > Planctomycetia > Pirellulales > Pirellulaceae > Rubripirellula. The sequence goes on from JAPOKD010000093.1 coordinate 6,427, forward strand.
GAGACAGCACAAGGAAAGCCGAGCTCTGTTGTAATTCATTTGTTTGGGAACCAGTTCATGGCAGGATGTCTGGCGGCAGGTACATCCACGGATCGTAATGCTTTCCGTAGATCATGGATCGCTTTGGCGTAGCCGCTGGGATTGACCGGTGTTTTCATCGTGATTTCTGCAAATTGCAGTGCACCTGAAATAGTTTTGCTGCTTTGACCGGCTTTTTCCAGTTGTTCCAACGCAGTCTGTGCAACCGCGATCAACGAAACCAGTCCCGGGCGATACGCGTAGCCGTCCTCGAGTACAGCGGATACAGGCTGGCCAAGACGGTATTTCATCATGCCTGGCACGTTCTCTGAGTGAATCAGAAAGTTGTTCTCGTCAATCAGGCAAAAAACAGCGTGAGTCATACCGGGTAGTGCCTTGGCGGACGCCTGTCCATTATGAACTGTTGCTGGGGCTCGAAACCACTCCTCGCTCTTTCCGGGGTTGGTTGTGTACAAAAGAAATGCTTCAACAACCTTCGACTTTTCTTTGCCTGTTTCAACGGTTGCCCAGAGTCGGTCGCCTTCACTACCACGGTGCGTGACTGCAGGGATCTTCTCTTGCCCCGGGAGACCTCCAGGTTTGTAGGCTGCGTTTCTGTACGGAACACCTGCGTTGTTTTCCCTGAGCCAACGGTCGAGATCCCTCAGCATCCTTTTTGTGATGTCGGGATATTGTTTGCCAACATTTCTTGCTTCACCGAGATCGAGTGTGGAACCCCCGTTGCTGTAGATCTGGAACAGCTGCACCTTCGGAGCAGAATTCATGGGGCTGCCGGTGTTCTTCATAAGCTTCCATGGACCGCGGCGAATCGTTGAAAACGCTCCATTGAGCACGGGGTAGTGGAAGTAGATCGTGTTTCGTCCTTTGCCATCGGTAAACCTTGCCGTTGCATCCTGTCCTTGCAACACGGGTAATAAATTGCACCCGTCAAGATCCAGTTTGCCTTGATCGCACTGGCCAGCGATCGCAAGGAATGTGGGAAAGAGATCGATCAGGTTGACGGGAGTCTGACTGTTGACGCTGCCCGGTTGGATGTTTGGGCCCATCGCGAGAAACGGGATGCGGCAACCGCCCTCGTAGGCCCACGCCTTTCCTTCGCGAAGTGGATCGTTATCGCTGACCTTTTCGAAATTCAAGTTGCCGTCGGCTGAACGCCAGTTGCGAAGTTTTTGAGCCGCACCATTATCGCTGCTGACAAATACATACGTGTTATTGATCAATTTGTGACCGGGATTACGTGGGTCGTCCGTGTCCTCAAGTGTCTGGACGATCTGCCCGATGATCCAATCCACCGAATCAACCGCACTGGCATAGTAGGGATTGTGTTGTCCCGGCTTGTCGGGATCCGAGATCGAACCTTGGTCCGTGGGAAATGGAATTCCAAGCTTGTTGCAGTAATGAGACAACCGCTTGCGATCCCGTGTCATGACCGGCCCGTGCACAAGGTTCGGGCATAGATTCAGGAAAAACGGTTGGTCCCCGCGGGCGACTTTGCGGATCCAACGCTGCGACAGATCGGTCATGCTGTCGTAGGGGCGATCGTCTTCAAGTAGTGGAAAACGTGGATCATTGAAGGCGTCTCTGAGCCGATTTTTGGGTTGGGCAAAGAGACCGGAAAAGTTAGCGATTTTCGGATCGTTCTTATCATAGATTTCTGGATCGTTGTATTCTTTTTTGTGGTCGAATGAGAAGTCAAAACCAACTTGAATTGGCGAGGGGTAGCCTGAAGCTCCAGCAACATGCCACTTGCCAATGTGTGCCGTTTTGTACCCAACCTGTTTCAGCGCACGACCGATGACTGGTTTGCCGGGCATGAGTCGGCCGACATAGTAGGGATCCAGCATCTGTGCATTCGCACGCCTTGGCCTCGGAATCTGGCATCCCATATTCACGTGATAAATGCCATTATTAGGCGTGTATTGTCCCGTCAGGAAAGCAGCTCTGGATGGTGCACACGTGACTGACGGTGAATAAGCCTGCATGAATCGGATGCCACGCGCGGCAATCCGATCCATATTAGGCGTTTCATACAATGGTTCGTCGTTGGTGTAGTCGCGGCGGTAACAAGCCACATCCTGCCACCCAAGGTCGTCGACCATGATGTGCACGATGTTGGGTTGAACGACAGAAGCCTGATTATCGTCTCGAGTGGCTATCGTTGCTGTCTGAAGTGCCGGAGTGGCAACCGGCTCGTTGGGCGCACTGATATTTCTGAGAGCATCCAATTTCAATTCGTTCTGGTCAACAAGGACCGTTGCCCGCTCTGGGAGCGTCGCATCCACTTCAGGTTCAACGTGCTTGTGCGAATCGTGATCCACCGTTGATTCACTGCCAGTACATGTGAGCATGGGGGATGCAATGGTGAACAGGAACCAGCAGGCTCCCGTTGTAAAGCAAGCATGGTTGGTCGTGGCGTTGCGTTTCATAAGTGAGAATTTTCGGTTATTTGGACAGCCACATTCAACTTCGGTGATGTTGGTCGAGGTCAGACGTCACCGATGCCTCTGCTGAGCGTCTTTCTGGTCAGTGTTACGATCTGCTGCTGCTCTTGATACTCCATGTGGATCGGATTGACAAACCCAGGAACCAAGCATGCGCAGTCCTAACGTTGCTGCGGCAATCAGCAGCGTTGCTGGAACGATATAGATGAGCGACTGAGTACACGCCCAGATCAGGAATCCGATCCATCCAACCGTCAAGAGGATCCCGAAAGGTCCAATGACTCCCATGACGAGCATGCGTTGAAAGAATGTAACTTGAAATGTTTTTGGCACCAAAAAGAGGCCTGCTGCCAGCCACGGTACTGCGAACACAAATGCAGTGACTACGACGGTCGCCTGCATCGAACGTGACATGTCGCCAAGTGGCTCGATCCATCTGGTCAACGAAAAAACAATGCTGATTGGTAGAGAAATAGCCAGCAAATCCGTAATCGTTATCTTTGCGGGAAAGACCGAGTCAGATTCGTGAGTCGGCAGGAACGGCCTGAATATGAGCCAGCCAATCACGCCGGATATCGCCAAGTACGGTAATGCAAAAATCTCCAACATATCAATTCAATAGGACGTGCTACGGCCATGTCGTTGCACTCGAGAGTACCTCCGAAGTCGTTGATTTCACCTGTTATTCGTCACTTCCTTGAACCGCCAGTTGGCGTGGCTTGTTATTTTGTAGGACGAAGGGAACCTCGGATGGTGCGAATTGTGACCCAGGTCAGTCACAATAACGAGCATTGCTACTTGTTTCTTTCCGAGATGCGGCTGCCGATGTTAAGAGATTCAGCTCATTTGGAGCCGCTTTGTGACTATCACTGTGAATCGAGACGTTATGCCTCGTGCTGTTGTTTAGGTCAGGGCATAAAAGAAGCACCGTGAATCACGGTGCTTCTTCAATTCGAAAGTTCATTGGCCCAGTTGAACGTTGTCTCGCCTCAGTCGCCGACTGGGAGGGTGATGTAATCGCCCCGCTTCGTGGTGCGTGAAAGCTACCCGGAAAATCTACGATCGCGACCGTGTGGCACGGTCACTCGGGCTTACTGACCAACCTGTTCTTGACGGACTGTTTCTTCGATTTCCTTTGCATTCGACTGAGCTGAATCAGAACGTGATGGAAAGTCTTTGAATGTCGCAAGATGCTGTTGAACTATCCGTTTTGCTGGTCCGAATGCCCAAGTGAGTCGAGTTTTTCAAGAACCAGACCTACGTTGTCATCCAACTCCTTCATGACGACCTACTGCATTCCCATGCCGTCCTTGCCGAGCATGTTTTTGTATTTGTCAGACAGGTACGTGTAAATGTGCGCTCTTGCGGGACACATCCAGCAGAAGAATGGTTTGTTGGCCTTGGCCTGTCGCTCGATGAAGTTGAGCGTACGTTTCGTAACCTCGTCATCGAGTGTTTTCATGCGCTCGGGTGGGCACGGCCCATCGTCCCTGATTTGTTGTTTTCCATCGGCAGTCACAACACAATCAACGATATTGCGGGGGCGGAATGCCTGCCCTTCTTCACCTTGCGGAAAGTCAGGATTGGAGGTGTATTCCATTGCATTTAGGTGATAGAGCCATACCCAGTATTCGTCAAATCCATGTCTTGTAGGCAGGGCTTCATCTGTGTCGCCTAGATGGTTCTTTTCAAATTGCCCGGTCGCATAACCCATCTTCTTGAGTAGCATCGCAACCGTTGGGTCATTGTCGCTTAGTCGTTTTTCGTCGCCGGGAAGTCCAACTGTGTGTATCCCGTTCCGCACCGGGAATTGACCTGTTAGAAAAGCGCCTCATCCTGTCGTGCAACTTGGCTGGGCGTAGTAGTCCGTCAACCGCATTCCTTCTTTGGCAATTTTGTCGATGTTCGGAGTCCGACTGCTCATCAAGCCATTGTGGTAACAACTTGGATTCGACCATCCAACATCATCAGCCATGATGAAAACAATATTCGGTCGGTCTTGAGCAGAAGCTTTCGGGCAAGACACGAGTGAGTGGGTTGTGACTCCGCAAACGAGCAACAGCAAAAACCGGGTCAGTGTACCAATTGGATCCCTTGCGTATTGATAATTACGGTTGAACTCGGGCAGGCAGATTCTCAGCGGATTACACCGCCCAGTTCAGCCTGCATGCCCTGCTTTTCCACCAAAGCAATGTGGTTGCAGGAAGTAAAGCTGAGTGCCGAAACGAGTTACAACAAGCTTACTGCCGACAAATCTCTGGCAGTGGGGTACTGCTTGAACCACACGGGTGAGTGTGAAAATCGGCGATTCCACGGACAAAGCCCACCGCCAAAACGACGATGGGCTTTAAGTGAAAGATAGTCGGGCTGAGAGGATTCGAACCTCCGACCTTTTGACCCCCAGTCAAACGCGCTAACCAGGCTGCGCTACAGCCCGCCAGAGAAGACGCCTGAACGGCCTCTCCGTCAGATCCAAAATGCTAACCAACGATAGCCATTTTTGCTAGACGACGTTTTTCTGTTCCGAAGGTAAAATTTGAGCTTCATGCGGGAAACTTGCTGAATCATTTGTTCATGCATGATGTGACGCCGATACGCCACCATGGTTATTCGCGGTTTATCGCATGGAATAGGCTTTGTAACTCGTTTGCCCTGGAACTCGCCGGCACAGACTGGTCCTTGACCGGATCGCTCCGGAAGACAAGATTCTGGAGGCGTGAATCGCAACGAATCTACGCTGCCAAATTTTCAATCACAGACTAATCGGGGAAAACAATGCTATTTGCGGATCGTCTTGCCTTGGCCGTGCAGAAGTCCGGCTCGATCACCTGCGTTGGTCTTGATCCACGAAAAGCCCAACTGCCAGCACCGCTTCGTGACTCGGTTGTCAATGATTCTGCAGACGAGTGGGCTGCGGCTTATACCCAGTTTTGTACTGAGATCATCGATGTGGTGGCAGGAAAAGTCGCTTGCGTGAAACCTCAGGCCGCTTTTTTTGAACAGCTTGGACCGGCCGGTATGGTCGCACTCGGGCAAGTCATTCAATACGCAAAAAAGGCTGGCCTGCTCGTCATCACTGACGGGAAACGCAATGATATCGGAAGTACCGCAACGGCCTATGCGGATGGTTACCTCGGTGAAGCCAGCCCGTGGGGCAGCGATAGCTTGACTGTCAGCCCCTATCTGGGCGAAGACAGTCTCGAGCCATTTGTTGAAATGTGCGACAAACGCGCA